>JBDSAM010000560.1:0-3625 GCA_039922135.1 Blastocatellia bacterium | reverse complement strand
ATTTCAATTTCAGTGCCGACCAGATCATCCGCCCCTTGCGTCCGCAATCGCACCTTCGCCACCGAAGCAATCGAAGCCAGCGCTTCGCCGCGAAAGCCCAGCGTGGTGATGGCTTCCAGATCGTCGGCGGTTTTCAGCTTGCTGGTGGCGTGGCGTTCGAAGGCCAGAATCGCGTCGTCGCGCGACATGCCTTCGCCGTCGTCGCTGATGCGAATCAACCGCCGCCCGCCCGATTCAATCGTGACTCCGATCTTGCGGGCACCGGCATCAATCGAATTTTCGATCAGCTCTTTGACAATGGAAGCCGGCCGTTCGACCACCTCACCGGCGGCGATTTTGTTGGCTAGACTGTCTGGCAGGACGCGAATTTTTGACATCGTGATTTGAAAGCGTTTGATTTTGACTGGTAACGAGTTTGTAAGTTGACGCCGGACGATGATAATTGAACCACCCTTAAATCACGAAACATAGTCCGCAAACTTAAACCGCCTATAGCGGTCGAGTTATAACCATCTTCGTCATTGCGATTCTGGCATGACGAAAGAGAAGAAAGGGAGATTTCAGCATGAAACACATTTTGAATCTGTTGGCTGTTCTGGCCATCGCATGCGCGGGCGTCATTGTCGCCTCAGCGCAGGAGAATGAAATTGCGGTTATGGTTGGCGGTGTGAAGACCGGCGACAAGGGGCTGCAATCCAGTTCAACAATCAAGGCCGCTTTTGATGGGGCGACAGCTTACGAACTCAACTACGCCCATCGAATGGTGGACGGCAAGGTGGCCTCCCTGCATTGGGAGTTGATGATAGCGGGTATACCGAAAACCGGCGTCAAATCAACCAACCTGATTTTGCCGCGCAGCTATTCGTCGCTATTCCTGGTGCCCGGCTTGAAAGTCAAACTCTTTCCCGGCGGCGTCTCGCCTTTTGTGGTCGCGGGATTGGGAGTAGGGCGCCTGACGGCCAGCGACAACAATCTGAACGGCCAGCCGAACACCGGTGATAAGGCCGATACCACGTGGATTTTCAATTATGGCGGCGGCGTTGATTTTCCCATCTTTCCGCACGTGGCCTTGCGTGGCGAAGTGCGCGACTTGATAGCGGGCACTCCCAACCTGAACGGACAGCTTTTCGAAAAACGCCAACATAACGTTCTGGTGGCTGGCGGCGTTGTCATTCGATGGTGAGGAAAGAGAGTGATAGATGAGAGTGGGTGGAACGGGCTCTAGTCTGTTCTGTTCGTCAGAACAGGCCGCGAGGCCGTTCCACTTACTGGCTTCGATTCAGTCCGTCACCAGCATCAACTGCAATTTCGTTTGCAGTTCCTGCATCGTCCTGGCGATTTCTGCAAACCCTTCTGTTTCGCGCACAGGCACTAGCAGCGGGTCGTTCATCAGGAACGGATAGTTGGCATAACCGGCTAGCACCACATTGTTCAGCATCTTGATTGCTGAATCCACATCGCCGAGTTGTGCATACACTTCAGCAGCAATGTAAAAATGATAGCTGCCAAGCTGCATGGCTGATGCGAAGGCTTCGTCCAGGATTTGTTTGCCTTGTTCCGCATCCCCCCGCAGCGTCCAAAGCAATCCTCGCACAGAAGAAAAGTAGACGCCGATCTGGCCGGATTCCAACAGCGTTTCCAACTGTTGCATGGCCTGATCGCGATTTCCTTCGATTAATTCAATCGCCGCCAGCCAATAATGTTTTTCATACGAAGTGTCAGGGCAAGCAGTCAATTCTTTACGCGCTTCGGCGTAATTACCCTTTTGATATTGAATGAAGCCGATCATATAGGGAAAGGCCACAGGATTGATCTCGGCGGCTTTGCGAAAGAGCGTCAGCGCGATGTCAGGCAGCCCGGCATAATCGTAAACGTGGCCCATCGCCTGATAGGCGTATTCGCTGTTGGGCGCGACCTGCAGCAGTTGTTTGCAAACCGCAAGCGCATTTTTAAGGTCGCCCTTTTCTCCATAATAAACTGCCAGCCAGAAAAACCCCGCGGGAAATCTGGGATTGATTTCAATCGCCTTGCGCGCGGCGATTTCGGCTTTGCCAAACATCGTTTCGATTTGCAGATAACCGCGCGCATTGATGTAACGCCCGGCCAGGGCCGCCCAAGCGGGGGCATACTGCGGATCCAATCCAATAGAAGCTTCCAGCATTTCAATTGCTTGTTTGTGCCCTTCGGCAGTGCTGCCTTGCGCCAGGCCGCGCAGATAGAACTCATAAGCCATCGGGTTGCGCACTTCGTCGCGTTTCAATGCTTCCTGTTCGTTCGTTGTCACGTTCAGCTTTAAGCCGCGAATCAGTTCTTCGCAGATTTTGTCTTGCAGCTTGATGACGTTGTCGAACTTTTGATCAATAACTTCCTGCCATAGGATTTCGTTGCGGGCAACGTCAATCAACTGGACGGTGACGCGGAACATCTCTCCGGCTTTTAAGTAGCTGCCTGACAGAATCGTGTCTACTTGCAAATCGCGCCCGACGGTTGCCGGTTCTGCGACTTGGTTGCGGTATTTCTCAACCGACGATGATGGGCGAACAATCAGCGATTCTAGCGGCGCCAGTTGTGTGATGACGCTGTCAGCAAGCGCAAAGCCCAGGTATTCAATCTCTGCGTCGCCAGCCAGATTGCGCAATGGCAGAATCGCCACGCGGCGGCGTTGTTTGGCCGACAACGCGCCGGAATTGACGCCAGAGCCGCGCGAACTTAATGTTTGTAGCGGCGTCACCGCCGTTGCGAAGGAATCCGCAAGTTCCGCTGTCGGCGGCAAAATCATCTGCGTTGCATATGCCGCAGGATCATCAAAGGCGCATCGCAATTCCTGCGCAAACTCCGTCGTAGTGGCAAAGCGGAACTGGCGGTCTTTGGCCAAAGCCTTCATAACGACGGCTTCGATAGCGTCGGGGATTTCGTCGCGCAGTTGACTAATCGGACGTGGATTGGTGTTGACCTGATGCACCAGCATCGCGCCGGCTGAGGCTTTGCCGAAAGGCGTCTGGCCGGTCAGCATCTCGTAAAGCACAGTCCCCAGCGCGTAAATATCAGACCGTTCGTCCAGTTCCAACCCCATGGTCTGTTCGGGCGACATATAAGCCGGAGAGCCGATAATGTTTGCGCCGGTCAGATTGGCCAGGTTCGAAACGTTGGTATCGGACTCTTCGGCCTGCGCCTCGCGCATCTTGGCAATGCCGAAATCGAGTACCTTAGCCAATTCGGTTCCGCCTGCCTGTTCTTCAACAATGATGTTATCGGGTTTCAAATCGCGATGGATGATACCCGCCGCGTGCGCCGAAGCGATGGCCGAGCAAATCTGCTCAATCAAATTCACCGATTGCGCCACAGTCAGCGGGCCATTACGCAATATTTGCTGCAAGCTTTGGCCGCGCACGAACTCCATAACAATGTATGGACCGTAATCACTGATGCCGTAATCATAAATCTGGATAATGTTCGGATGGTTTAAGGCGGCGGCTGATTTGGCTTCGCGGCGGAATCGCTCCTGCATCTTTTCGTCGCGGCTTAAACTGGGCAGCAGCACTTTGACGGCCACGGGCCGATCCAATCCCAGTTGGGTCGCTTCAAACACCGCGCCCATCCCGCCCCGGCTGACCAGCCGTTCGAC
>JBDSAM010000559.1:0-2662 GCA_039922135.1 Blastocatellia bacterium | reverse complement strand
TTGACGAATTGCAGCGAGCGTTTGGCGGTAATGCCTTTCTTGATGTTCTTCAGGATTTGTTCATTGCCTGATTCAAAACCGACGATCAACAAACGACAGCCGGCATCGCGCATGGGCTTCAAAGTTTCGTAATCCAGATGCGCGCGTGAAGTGGAAGACCACTGGAACTTGAG
Source organism: Blastocatellia bacterium (assembly GCA_039922135.1). Lineage (GTDB taxonomy): Bacteria > Acidobacteriota > Blastocatellia > RBC074 > RBC074 > RBC074. The sequence continues at coordinate 2,489 of JBDSAM010000559.1, read as the reverse complement.
CGGCTTGAAGGCCTCGGACATTTCAATCATTCGTTTGGGATTGAACGTGAAGGTGTCGTCATCGAAGAAAATCTCCTGCAAGCCTTCGGGTTTGAAGGCATCCAGCGCCCATTCGACTTCATCGCGCACGCTTTGGACTGAACGCTGACGCCAGCGATGATCGTCGAAGGTTTGGGGCCACAGGCAGAAGGTGCACAGAGCCGGGCAGCCGCGCGTTGAATAAAAAGCGATGTAGGGATTAAGCAGAAACGGGACATTGTATTTGGTGATGTCCATGTCCCGTTTGTAGATCGGCGTCACCCACGGCAACTTGTCCAGATCGGTGACAAGGGGTTCCGGCACGGTCGAGACCATCTTGTCGTCACGCAGGAAATGAACGCCGGGAATTTTGTCCAAAGGTTCGCCCGAAGCAAAGCGCGTTACTGTGTAGTCGAATTCTTTGTGCGTGACGAAATCAATTGATGTGCTTGCGCGCAGCGCCACTTCGGGGTGCGTCGTGACCGGCGGGCCGACAAAGGCAATCTTCAACGCCGGATTCAATTCCTTCATCCGCTCGGCCAGCGTGACATCTTTCTTGAAGCCAACATGCGAGGTGAAGAGCACGACGAATTCATAATCCTTGGCAATTTGCGCCGTTGCTTCAGGGCTAACGTGATGCGGCGAAGCATCGAGCAGGCGCGATTCACCGCCCAGGTCGCGGATCATTGCCGCCGGATAGCCGAGCCACACCGGATACCAGTAACTTTCAATCTCGCGCGTCGCGGGCCAGCGGGAGCTGGCGCCACCATCGAAATTTTCAAACGAAGGCGGATTGAGTAGAAGTGTTTTCAACAAGGGTATATCTTCTCCTTACAGCGTTTCGGCAAACTTCTTAGTACAGCACGGAAACCTCTCAAAGGATCTATCGCCCACAGTACTTAGTGCCTTTAATTGATGTAGTTCACAAGGTTGCTTGAAAGCGAGCGAAAGCTTAGCAGCAAGCCAGAGGGCTTGCAATTGATTGAATTGGGCGCGAATTGCCCCGCTTGGTCGCTCTTGTTATTCTCTCGCGGCTTTTGATTCAACCCTTATGAGCGCACCGATCAACTCACTGAATTCAATCGAGCAAACTTCACTGCCCGCCAGCGTCGAAGAGGCTTACGCCTACTGCCGGCGGATGGCCAAGGCTCATTACGAAAACTTCCCAGTCGGCTCGCTGCTCATTCCAAAAGCCCGCCGCAAACACGTCTACAGCATCTATGCGTTTGCCCGCACTGCGGATGATTTTGCTGACGAAGGCTATGAAAACACTGGCTTGACCGAAGCTGACCGCCTGGCGGCGCTCGACGATTGGCAGCGCAAGCTGGAAGATGCTTGTGTAGGCAAGGCCGATCACCCTGTCTTTATTGCCTTGGCCGCGACAATCAAAGATTTGAATCTGCCGGTCCATCTTTTGCGCGATCTGCTTTCGGCCTTCAAACAGGACGTGACGAAACGCCGCTACGCCAACTTCTACGAAGTGCTGGATTACTGCACTCGCTCAGCGAATCCGGTGGGACGGTTGATCCTGCTGCTGTTCAATTACCGTGACGAACAATTGCACCGGCTTTCTGACCACATCTGCACGGCGCTGCAACTGGCCAATTTCTGGCAGGACGTTTCGGTGGATATCCGCAAAGATCGCGTCTATTTGCCTGAAGACGAAATGGCGCGCTTCGGCATCAGTATTGACGATTTGCGCCAGGGGCGGTTCAACCAGAAGTATGCCGCGCTGCTGAAATTTCAGGTGGATCGAACGTGGGAGTTATTCCGGCGCGGGCGGCCATTGCCTGAAGCCGTAAGCGGACGATTGAAGTATGAACTGAGGCTGACGTGGTTCGGCGGCACGCGCATTCTGGAACGCATTGAAGAACTGGGATACGACACACTGAACCGGCGGCCCACCATCTCAACGTTCGACAAACTACGAATACTGGCGCGCAGCTTACTTGGTACGGAACGGGGAACGTGAGCGACCTGCTGTCCCATCAGCGATAATCAGTGGGAGGGGCGGTTCGCTCACGCCCCCCCCGCACTGTGCACCGAATTAATTCCCCAGCCCCGTGCCGAGTTGCAAATTGAAATGAGAAGAGGTTTGGGGTTTTCTACGCCTTGTTGATGATTGCCGGTTTGCCGATTCGTAGACAAACTCAGCTCGACTTTATCCATTTTCGGAAGCAAGAAATGCTTGGTTTTATAAGCCCTTTGCTTTCAACACCGGAGTTTTCAAACGTCGTGTTTTTCAACCAACATTCGAAAACTCAGCCAAGCTGCAGCAACTGTAAGTCCTTTATTGGGCTTGCCCGTTATCAAAATGGATAAAGTCGAGCTTAGGACATGTTCTCTTCGGCACCACTTTAATGACGGTATTGGCCTTTGAAGGCACTATTCTTTGATATCCTTGATGACCTTTCGGTGCCCCCTTTTTCTTCCCCGCCGTCTCTGCGGTATTTTCCTGCGGCCGGATGGTG
>JBDSAM010000558.1:0-6145 GCA_039922135.1 Blastocatellia bacterium | reverse complement strand
CAATCTCCTGGTCGGTCGCGTGCGGTTTGCCGTAGGCAATGTTTTCGCGGATGGAAGCGCCGAACAAAATTGAATCCTGCAAGACGACGCCGATTTGGCGACGCAGCGATTCGCGTTCGTACTTTCTGATCTCCACTCCATCAATCAGAATTTCACCAGCTTGCGGTTCGTAAAAGCGCAGCAGCAAGCTGGCGATGGTGGATTTGCCCGCGCCCGAAGCGCCCACCAATGCCACGCGCTGCCCCGGTTTGATGTCGAACGAAACATCGCGCAGCACTCCCTTGCCATCGCCATAATCGAACGAGACATTTCGGAAGGCGATCTGGCCGCGCAGGCTGTCAACGCGCAAGCCGTGATGATCGTCTTTGGTTTCCGGTTCGATGGCAAAAATCTCTGTGATGCGTTCGGCGCTGGCCATGGCTTTGGAATACTGCGTGGAGATGCGCGCCAATAATCGTAGCGGCTTGTACATGCTGTTCAAATAAGCCGTGAAGATCAGCACGTCGCCCGGCAGCATGCGCCCGGCAATTACCTGCATCGCGCCAACCAGCACAACCGAACAAAGGCCGGCGGCGCTGATGATCTCAATCGCGCGCGTGGCCGCCGCTTCCAATCGTGCCGCGCTGACGCCCTCTTCCAGCAATTGGCTGCTTTCCAGGTCGAATCGTTCCTGTTCGTGCCGTTCGCGGGCGAAGGCGCGCACTAGATGTAAGGCCGAGAGCGCATCGTGAATGCGCGAGGCCACCGCCCCTTCGCGCGCCCGCTGGCGGCGCGTCGAAAACCTGATGCGGCGATAGAGTGTCACCAGCGCGTAACAGACCACAGGGAACGAAGCCAGCGCCACCAGCGCCAGCCTCCAGTTCAGCATAAACATGACGACGAACATTCCCACCACCGTCAGCAGGTGCGATGCAAAGCTGAGCGCCGATTCGGCAAACACATCTTTCAACGCCGCCGTATCGCTGACAACTTTCGTCAGCAGTTCGCCAGTCCGCGCACGCGCGTGGAACGACAGCGACAGTTGCTGCAAGTGCGAAAACAAATCCCCACGCAGTCGGTAGACCAATTCATGCCCGATGCGTGAACTCAAGAATGTGTGCAGGTACGCAAATCCTCCGCGAAATGCAGCGATCAACAGAATCAGCAGCGACAGCGTCACAACCGCCGCCGTTTTGCCGTGAGCAAACAATCCGCTCAGGCTGGACAGCCAAGCAGGCGGTGGCCTGTCCAGCAGAATGTGGTCGAAGATAATCTTCAGCGGCCACGGCGCAACCAATTCCGTTAGCGTGTAGCCGATCATCGCCAGCCCCGCCGCCAGCAAACTCCATCTCGCTTGGTGCAGGTGCTCGCGGACGATCCCGCGAAATGTGAGGTTTCGGTCTTGTTCCACGGTTTATCACATCACAGTAAGCAGGGTTTGAAAAGTGTGAAAGCGAATGATCTCTGAAGGGCGCATAACCTTCAGCAACATCACCAACAGTGCGAACGCAGCCTCATCCATCACCTTATGATGCAGCATCACACCAATGTGATCTTCCTGTCCGATTTGCTGAATCAGTTCCTGAGCCAATTCTTCCGGTGGGCGCAACGTCGCTCCGCCACGCCAGCTAAAGAGATCAAGCGTAATGGGCAGTTCGCAAAATCCATTGCTCGCCAAAGGCGGCTGGCTGCGGTTCCGCGACAGGACGCGAAAGCCCAACTGATCAAGCGCCCGCCCGGTGTTTGCGGTGCAACGATTCCACGGCGGGACAAAGGCCGGAAACCAGCGCGGCCCAAAAGCCTCATTCATCCGCGCCTGCCCGCTGGCGATGTCGGCAAATTGCTCGCTGAAAGCGCGGTGGGGGCCGAATTCGCACTTCCTACCTTCAGTTTCGTGATTGATATGCTGCCAGCCGTGCTGGTTAAGTTCCAGCAACGATGGGTGTCGGCGGCAATAACCGTCAAGCAGGTCTGCCGCCGACGGGGTCAATCGTCCCGGAATCACAGCCAGATTGACCGGCGCTTCATGGTGCAGAAAGATGCCGAGCAGTTCGCGCAATGATGCTTCGTCTTCGTCCACGTCGTCATCCCGAAAGAAAAGATGCAACGGCCTGCCTTGTTGCTGACGCTGTGCCAATGCGGATTTGAGTTGCGTCTCAAGCTGCCTCATTGCCTCTCCTGGTTGCCATGAATTGTGCCTGATAAATCATCTTCCAGCCATTCCGCCAACAACCGCGCCGTTTTCGCCGCCCCTTGTAAATCAATTGAATGAGTAGGCGCGGGGCGTGGCAGAACGAGAGTGCGCTCAATCTCAACGGCTAGAAATTCAGGATTGAGTTGTTGCGGATCAAGCAGCCGGATCAGGCCTGATGCTTCCAGCTTGCTTGCGCGCAAGGTCTGTTCATCATTGCCGTGGCCGGTAAAGGGGTAAACCAACGCCCGCACACCAGCCGACAAAATCTCCATGCAGGTGTTGTATCCCGCCAGGCTGATTGAAAGGTCAGCGCGTTCCATCCACGAAAGCAGCTCAGTGGCGTAATGCTGGATCGTGACTTGAGGGCGGTTCGCGGCCTGCTGCTCAATGCGCCGAAGTTGTTCTTCGGGAATATGCGGGCCTGCGATGACGTGCATGCGGTGCGGTACTGTCAGGCGACTTTCAGCGGCCAGCGCGCATTCAATCAATTCGTGCCCGACGCGCCCGCCGCCAATGCTGACCAGAATCAGCGGCTCCATCGAATCGCTTTTGCTCGGGCCCTCATCAACCTCAGCCTTGGGCCGCCGCACCACGTAACCCGTGTAACGTATCTCGCAGGTGATTTGCGACAGGCTGCCGAAAGTCTCTTCCAGCCTTTGCCATTGCGGGTCGGAGTGGATCAGCAACAGATCGAAGTACTGATTCATGAGTGCGCAGACTTCCGTTTCGTAGAGAGCCTGATCGCGCCGGCGCACCAGAATATCCCGCAGGCTGCAAATTACCTTGATGGCAGGAAGCGTGGCTCGCGCGTGTTCCAACAGCGGCAGTAATTCAAAAGAAAGATGCTTTCTGCCGAACGGGAATAACTCAATGACCAGGACATCTGGGGCAAATCGGTCAAGAGTGGAAAGCAGAGTGGCCTTTCGCCGCGCCTGTACTGACTCCAAGCTCAGTGCGTCATCAATTACCTGCAAGGCGCTGAACGCTTCGTCAGATTTAAGCGCTGGCAGATAAACCATTCCAACCCCGGCAGGCAGCTCAAAGCCCGGCACGAACTCGCCGCCGTAGACAAAACAAACGTCGAAATCCTCAAGCGCCAGGACCAGTTCACGGCTTCTGACGAAATGGCCGATGCCCAACAGCGATTGGCAATAAAACATCAATCTCTTTTTCATAGCTCACGCGGCGCTTCCGGCGCCACCTCCCGATTCGGCCCTTGCCGCCATTGCCGAATGATTGGTGGGGTCGTCCAGACAGGCAAGAAACAACCGGTGCAGCGCCGTGATCTTCTCTTCCGCGTCAAACCACCGGCAGACCTTCTCGCGCGCGGCCTCTCCCAATTGGCGGCGCATCGCTGGATGATCCAAAAGCTCCGCGACGGCTTCGCCCAGCGCCGCCGCGTCCCGTTGCGGAACCAACATGCCATTCACGCGGTGGTCAACCAATTCTGGAATTCCAGAGATGTTCGTTGAAATCACCGGCAAGCCCATCGCCATCGCTTCGGCCAACACGTTCGGAATGCCGTCGCGGTCTCCGTTTTCGGTAATCTGGCAGGGCAGAACGAAGAGCGTGGCTTGTTGATAGATCCGCCGCAACTCCTCTTGTGTGACGGCATCGCGCAGCAGGATCGTCTCTTCCAATCCCGACGCCTTGATCGCGGAGCGCACCTGTTCGGCATAAGCTCCCGCGCCGCCGACGATCTGGCATTGAAATATATAACCTCTCTCCTTCAAAAGACGGCACGCTTCGACCATATAGGTGAAACCTTTCTTTTCGACCAGGCGGCCCACCGAAAGAATCAGCGGCGTGGCCTGCGCCTCTGTTGCAACCGACGCTGCCGGAGCGAACTGGCGCAGGTTCAAACCGTGATAGATAAGATGCACGGGCGTACGGCCCGCTCCAAGTTTTTTAAGATGAGCCTGGTTGGCGGCGGTGCAGGTGACGACGAATTTCGCGCGGCGTAGCTTGACGGACAACAGATCGCCCGGGTTCAACTGAGCCACATAGATGTCTTTGGCGTGCGCCGTGAAGCTGAAAGGAAGGCCGCAAAGCCGGCTGGCAAACATGGCTACGGTCGTCGAGGTATGACAGAAGTGCGCATGCAAATGGCGAATCCTGCCCGATGCTAACACACCATTAGCAATGAACCCCGCCTGCAAAAACTCCTTGACGAAAGCCATCCGCGGCTGCTGCCACGATCCACGGCGATGTTTGAAGCTAAGGCCGACGGCCTCAAACAACGTTTTCAGGTATGACAGCGGACGCGCGAAAAACACACGCCAATGGCTGCGGCAGAACTTGGGCGCATTCAGCGCAAGCCATTTGATGAAGTGAACCTCGCCGAGCACAGTCAGTTGCGGCAAATAATGCACGGGTGCCTGGATGGCATCCACGGCGGCGTGCAACCGTTGCCCGGCCAGTTCGAGGAAAGAAAAAATCGTCAGCCGCAGGCCGCGCCCTTCCAACAAGGCGATTTCGTTCGTGATGAAAGTTTCGGAAGTGCGCGCATACCCTTTCAAGACATAGCCGATTTGATCCATTGTTCTGTCCGGTGTTTTGTCCGGCATATCTGCACAGTTGGCGAAAGAAACGTTTTTTCCTGTGAGAGGAGAAGGTCTACGAAATGCCGCTCGCCGTCAATACCGGCAAAAAGAGAGGCAGGAATGGAACAACCTCAATGCCGATGCTACACTGCGCCCGCTTTTCCATCAGCATATAGAAACAATCAGGCAAACAGCAGTTAGGAGGCAGCATGATGGCGATTGCCGCAGGCACGCGCTTCAACCATTACGAGATCATCTCGCAACTCGGCGCGGGTGGGATGGGCGAAGTGTACCGCGCTCGTGATGAACGGCTGGGACGTGACGTGGCAATCAAAGTCCTGCCCGCGGAATTCGCGCGCGATGCGGATCGCTTGCGCCGCTTCGAGCAGGAAGCGCGGGCCACTTCCGCGCTCAATCATCCGAACATTCTGACCGTTCACGACATCGGCACGGCTTCACCGGAAAGCGGCGGCGCGCCGTTCATCGTCTCCGAATTGCTCGAAGGCGAAGAGTTGCGCGCACACTTGCCTCCGCAGTCAGGCGCTGGCGCAATCGCGCCGCGCCGGGCGGTTGATTACGCGCAGCAGATTGCCGCAGGCTTGGCCGCCGCACACGCCAAAGGCATCGTCCATCGCGACCTCAAGCCGGAAAACCTGTTCGTCACCACCGATGGCCGCGTGAAGATTCTCGATTTCGGTTTGGCCAAGCTCAAATCCCAAGCAGGGGACCCGGTTGATTCACAGGCTGCCACGCAGAAGCAACTGACCGACCCGGGGACAGTGATGGGCACGGTCGGCTATATGTCACCAGAGCAGGTGCGCGGGCAGGAGGCCGACCACCGCGCGGATATTTTCAGCTTCGGCGTGATTCTGTACGAGATGCTGAGCGGGCGGCGTCCCTTCACCGGCGAATCTTCCATCGAGGTGATGAACGCGATTCTGAAAGAAGAGCCGCCGGAGTTGAGCGAGACGAATGCGAAGATTTCTCCGCAGCTTGAAAAGACCGTGCGGCGCTGTTTGGAAAAGAAGCCGGAGCGACGCTTTCAATCGACGAGCGATCTGGGCTTTGCGCTCGAAGCTTTGTCCATGCCATCAGGTGCGCGACTGGAAACGGCGACTGTCTTGCCTGCGGTGACAGAGAGTGCTGGCAATTCGCAGTTGCTCAGAAATGTGCGGTTGGCTTGGGCTGTGGCCGCTATCGCTATTCTGACCGGACTGTGGCTGGGTTATGTGCTTCTCTCCGGTAAGACGACTGAGTCGCGGTTGTTGCGACTGGCGATACCGCTGCCGGAAAAGATGGAAAATGTTTTGCCGATTTCGATTTCGCCGGGTGGGCAATACGTCGCGTTTCATGCGCCGGATGCCAAAGGCGTGCCGATGCTCTGGCTACGTCCGCTTAACGCTGCTGAGGCGAAACCACTGACAGGACC
>JBDSAM010000557.1:0-2996 GCA_039922135.1 Blastocatellia bacterium | reverse complement strand
GCTGACGGCGACTTTGGCTTTCTGCGTTTCAAGCTGCCGGGCCGATTGTCCCGCCGCCCGGAAGCCGCTGCGGGCTTCTTTCAATGCCTTGCGGCAAGGCACGCATTCGCGCGTGTGGTCTTCCAACAGCATCGTCCGCGCGCTGGAAAGCTGGCCTTGCAGATAAGCCGGGATCAACGATTGGAAATCCTGGCAATTGCGAATGTGATCAACTGGCGTTGCGCCTGCTTCAATGGCAGCGTGTTCGCCTGACATGCGTGTCCAGACGCGCTGTGCCGCGCCCGCGACGACTGCTGCATCCAGCTTATCGCCGCTCATCTCCGCCGTTTCGTCATCAAGAATTGTGTTTAGTTCTCTATCTGTGTATTTCATATCATCTCCTAAAGCTGTCTTTACGCTGTCTGGCAAATTTGCGGTTTGCCGCTGGTGTTTCAGATGGCAAGCCACCGGCAAACTGAAGTTCGCCGGACGTCAGGCTTGTCCTCCCTCCAAAAAATCTCCTACCTCTTTTTTGACTCTGGCGCGCGCGCGGTGCAGCAGCACCCCGACAACCATTGCCGAAGTCCCCATCATTTCGGCGATCTCGTTATTGCCGTAGCCCTCGAAGTATTTCAGCACGAACATCTCAGCGGACTTCTCTCCAAGCTTTGAGAGCGACTGCCGGATGCGAGCGCGAAGTTCGCGGCTGGCGCGTTGCGATTCAGGGTTGAGTGTCTGGCTGGCTTTCAGGATCGGCGCTACGTCGTCAATCGGAATGGATTTGGATCGCCCGCGCTGGCGCACCAAATCCAGCGAAGCATTGATAGCCGCGCGATGCAGATAACCTGATGGACTCGGTTCCAGGTTGATCCCGTCTTTCAAACTATTGCGCCGCGAAAGCCGCAGGAAAACCGTTTGCAGCACGTCTTCGGCATCCACCACACTGCCCGTAACTCGATAAGCCGCCCGGAACACCCGATCGTGATGCTCACGAAAAAGCGATTCCACGTCTTTTATCGAAACCGAAGTGGCAGACACGTCAGACGCAAACTCCGCCTTCCCGCCGGGAATTGATCTTAAATGAGTTGCGTTGACTGGCACATTGACCTCCCTTTCATCGTCATTCATTGCGTTCACTGGTATAAACGCTCCTTCTGAAAAGTCATTAACACGGCTGAGGAAAAATCGCGGCATTAATCAGACAGAGTTTGACAGTTTCGCCCGCGGCTTTTACTTTCCTGCCATGGTCACTCTTTCCGAGATCGAAGCCGCGCGCGTCAGATTGGGCCGCGCCGTTTACCGCACGCCCTGCCCGCTGTCTTACACTTTAAGCCGTTTGTGCGGCTGCAATACGTATTTCAAACTGGAAAATTTGCAGATGACCGGCAGCTTCAAGGAGCGCGGCGCGCTGAACAAGCTGTCGCAGCTTTCGCCCGCTGAGCGTGAAGCCGGCGTGGTTGCCGCAAGCGCAGGCAATCACGCGCAGGGGGTTGCCCATCACGCCACCCGGCTGGGCATCCGTTCCGTGATCGTTATGCCGAAGGCCACGCCGCTGGTGAAGGTTTCAAACACGCGCGATCTGGGCGGCGAAGTCTTGCTGCACGGCGCAAATTATGACGAAGCTCTGGCGCAGGCCAAACTCTTAAGTGCTGAACACGGCTTCACCTTTGTTCATGCTTTTGACGACGAAGCGATCATCGCGGGGCAGGGAACCATCGGCCTGGAATTGCTTGAAGAAGAGACGCAGTTTGACGCCGTCATCGTGCCGATTGGCGGCGGCGGAATGATCAGTGGCATAGCCACCGCGATCAAAGAATCGCGCCCAGCAACACGCATCATCGGGGTTGAGCCGGAGAATTTTGCTTCAATGAGAGCCGCTGTCGAAGAAGGCCGAATCATTGAAATTCCCTCCCAGCCGACCATCGCCGACGGTTTGGCCGTCAAACGCGCAGGCCAGATTACGTCCGGGATTGTCCGCCGCTACGTGGACGAAATCGTTACCGTCAGCGAAGACGAGATCGCCAGCGCGATCTTGAAACTGCTGGAAATCGAAAAGACCGTCGTCGAAGGCGGCGGCGCTGCCGGATTGGCCGCGTTGCTCTTCGGCAAAATAGAGGGTTTGGAAAATAAAAACGTTGCCGTCGTCATCAGCGGCGGCAACATTGATCCCAACCTGCTGTCGAAGATTATCGAACGCGGCTTGGCCAAAGACGGTCGCATGGTGCGCATCCGCGCAATGATGCGCGACCGTCCTGGCGAACTCGCTCGCATCTGCCAGCACGTCGCCGACGTGGGCGCGAACATTCTGGAAGTCGAACACAACCGCGCGTTTTCAAATCTGGAAGTCGGCGGCGTGGAAATTGACCTGACGCTGGAAGCGCGCGGCCACGATCACGTCCGCCAGTTGTTGGATGCGCTAAGCGAGGATGGAATCGAAGCGCAACAGTTGAACTGATCCGGCTGCCACAAACCTAATCAGTTTTTGGCGGCGCGGCGGCGAAGCGAAACTACTGTCAGCACCGCCATCCAAACAGTGACGATTAACAACCCGCCCATCTCCCGCGCGACCTCAACGCGGGCGTCTTTCATCTCGAAGGCTTCAAACAATTCGCCGAAACGAACCTTGCCGATGACCTGCGGCGCATAGCTCAACGCCCAAACTAGCGCAATTGCGCCAATCGCCGCCGGCAACAACCACTCGCCGCGCCGCTGAATGGCCATCACGCAGGCCGCCGCCGCCGCGCCGTAAATAGCCATCCACCGCAACGGATCGGGATCGTTGTATTGCACGGCGACCGAGAATAGAAACGCGGCAGTCATGACGTAATTCAAAATCTTCATTGCGACTTCAAACGGCCAGTTCGGACATCTTCACCGTGCGTCCTTCTGCTGCCGAAAGATCCGCTGCAAAAACGACGCGGTGCGATTCAAAGGCAGTGTCGAAATCCGTCAGCGGCATCGTCTGCCCAGTCGTAAACGAATCAACAAAAGCCTTGAACTGCGGTTCGTATGGGTGA
>JBDSAM010000556.1:0-3685 GCA_039922135.1 Blastocatellia bacterium | reverse complement strand
TGCTACGGCGTAAAGGCAGCAGGCGCGTTGTGCTTTGTTTGGGCTATCTAGGTGAACAGGTAGCCGCGCATGTCGGCGATGGCGCTACTTATGGTTTGGATGTGACTTACTCCTTTGATGGCGCGCGACTGCTTGGCACCGGTGGGGCGTTGCGGCGCGCCGCGGATTTACTTGGCGATGCGTTCTGGGTGCTGTATGGCGACTCGTATCTGGACTTTGACTACGGGGCAGTATGGGCGTATTTCACTGCGCACAACGCTCTCGGATTGATGACGGTGCTGTGCAACGAGGGGCGCTGGGACCGGAGCAATGCCGTATTCCATAGGGGACGATTGGTGAGTTATGATAAGCACAGACCAACGCCGGAGATGAGGCACATTGACTATGGCGCTGCGTTGTTGGGGCGTAGCGCGCTGTTACGTATCCCGCCAGACCAGCCTTACGATCTGGCAGACCTCTATGCGGAACTGGTTGGAGAGGGGGAAATGATCGGCTATGAGGTGACGCAGCGTTTCTATGAAATCGGCTCGCTCGCTGGGCTGAAAGAGATGGAAGACTATTTGAGAAGTGAGCAATTATGATTTTTACTGAGACCTATCTGGCTGAAGCTCGTGCGATCACCGCACAGTTGGACTCGGCGGCGATTGAACGTATGGTGGCCCTGTTAGTCAAGTTACGGGAGCGAGGCGGACGCTTGTTCTTGCTTGGCGTGGGTGGGAGCGCTGCCAATGCCTCGCACGCGGTTAACGACTTTCGCAAAATCACCGATATTGAAGCCTATGCTCCCACAGATAATGTTTCTGAGTTGACGGCGCGCACGAACGATGACGGCTGGGAGACGGTGTTTGCCAACTGGCTGCGGGGCAGCCGATTGAATGACCGCGATATGGTCTTCGTATTTTCCGTGGGCGGCGGTAACTTGGAACGAAATGTTAGTCCGAACCTGGTGCGCGCGTTGGAGTATGCCAAACAGGTTGGAGCAGTGATCGCCGGCATAGTTGGGCGAGATGGCGGATATACGGCGCAGGTGGCGGATGCCTGCGTCATTATACCGACTGTCAACCCGGTAAACGTGACTCCACACACGGAGGCGTTTCAAGCAGTTGTCTGGCATTTACTGGTCTCGCATCCAGATTTGAAAGCCTGTGAAACGAAATGGGAGTCGGTGCGATAATTAGGCGGGCAGTCTTTCTCGACCGCGATGGAGTGATTAACCGCGCAATAGTGAGAGATGGAGTACCGCATCCTCCAGCTAGCCTGGCCGAGCTAGAGGTGCTGCCGGGGGTGCCTGAGGCGTTGGAGTTGCTGGCAGCGCGCGGATTCGTATTGATTGTAGTCACCAATCAACCGGATGTGGCGCGCGGCGCACAAACGCGCGAGGCCGTGGAAGCGATCAATCAGCATTTGATGCAGAGCTTGCCGCTGGATGAAGTATTCACCTGTTATCACGACAATGTTGATGAGTGCCTCTGCCGCAAGCCGAGACCTGGGCTGATCCTGCAAGCAGCGCGAGAATATAACATTGATCTGCGCCGCAGTTTTCTGGTCGGAGACCGCTGGAGTGACGTCGTGGCCGGGCAATCAGCCGGTTGCCGGACATTTCTACTTGATGCCCCCTACAATCAACAATGGCGCTGCACGCCCGATGGCGAGGTCAGCAGCCTGCTTGAGGCCGCGCAACGCATCATCGGATTACCTAATTAACCTGTAAGATAGAATCAATCATGCCAAGCCTGAGCGAGTTAAAAATTAAGATTTTTGCTGACGGCGCCAACAAAGCCGGAATGCTTGAGATGGCCGAAAAGCCCTACATCGCAGGATTCACGACGAACCCAACGCTGATGCGCCAAGCCGGGATCAGTGATTACCGCGCTTTCGCGCAAGACATTCTGCGTCTTATCACTGACCGCCCAATCTCCTTCGAGGTCTTCTCGGACGAGTTTGCAGAGATGGAACGGCAGGCGCATGAGATTAACTCCTGGGGCGCGAACGTCTACGTCAAAATCCCAGTCACCAACACCCGCGGCGAAGTTTCATATGATTTGATTCGCCAGCTCTCGCAGGCCGGGATCAAACTGAACATTACGGCGATGATGACACTCGACCAAGTGCGCGAGGTAGCTGCGGCTTCGTGTGAAGGACCTTCAGCCTTCATCTCGGTGTTTGCCGGGCGGATTGCAGACACTGGGCGCGACCCCGCGCCGTTGATGGCTGAAGCTCTCGACGTGCTTCGCCCTTACCCACACCTAGAGCTGCTCTGGGCCAGCCCGCGCGAACTGCTCAATATCTTTCAGGCTAATGATATGGGCTGTCATATCATTACCGTCACGAATGAGGTTTTGAAAAAGCTGGCCATCGTCGGCAAAGATTTGGATGTTTATTCGCTTGATACGGTGAAAATGTTTTACAACGATGCGTGCCAGGCTGGGTATAATCTTTAGTTCCAACTGCTACTTCTTGTGTGACCAATTGGCTGGATGCCAAGTGAAGCGTTAAGCTTATCAGCAAAATAAGTTAGACATAGACAGGATTAACAAAACTGGTAATAGGATTAACGCGATGAGTATAAAAAGCCCTCACCAGGTTTACCCGAGAATCTTGTCAATTCTTTCCTCTAATCTTGTCCATCTCGTCTAAGAAAACCAAGTAACATCGTGTCCAAATTTCGGGGATCAAATGAAAAAAGCCTTGATTTGCGGCGTGTCGGGACAAGATGGAGCTTACCTGGCTCAGCTTTTGCTCAGCAAAGGTTATCAAGTCTGGGGATCTTCGCGGGATGCGCAGATGGCAAACTTCAGCAACCTTGTGCGTTTGGGAATCAAAGAGCACATTAAGCTGGAATCAGTCTCTTTAATTGATTTCCGCAGCGTCCTGCAGGCTTTAATCAAAATTCAGCCAGATGAAGTGTACAACTTGGCTGGTCAAAGCTCTGTTGGCATGTCGTTCCAGCAACCAATAGAAACCTTGGAAAGCATCGCTATCGGAACATTGAATCTGTTAGAAGCGATCAGATTTACTGATCGCCCCATCAAATTCTACAACGCAGCTTCAGGGGAGTGCTTCGGTGACACCGGTTCAATACCCGCCCAAGAGAATAGTCCTTTTCAACCATCCAGTCCGTATGCAGTAGCCAAGGCGACGGCGTTTTGGGGAACAGTAAATTACAGAGATGCTTACGGACTCTTTGCATGTTCAGGCATCTTATTCAATCACGAGTCGCCCTTGCGCCCAATGCGCTTTGTCACTAGAAAAATCGTAGCGGCAACTTGCCGCATTGCTCAAGGGAAAGCCGAAATTTTGCGTTTAGGTAATCTTTCAGTAATTCGGGATTGGGGTTGGGCACCTGAATATGTTGAAGCGATGTGGTTGATAATGCAGCAGGAAACAGCACGTGACTACATCGTGGCAACGGGAGAATCGCATAGTTTGCAATTATTTGTTGAGACTGCTTTTGCATATTTTGATTTGGACTGGCGAGATTATGTTGAAGTGGATGCTGAAATGTTACGGCCAATTGATATTATTATCGGAAAAGCGGATCCAAGCAGAGCCGAAAGAGAATTAGGTTGGAAGGCCAAATATCGGATGAAAGATGTAGTGAAAATGATGGTGCAAGCGGAGTTGGCAGAGGATTATGGAGTGAAATGATAAAGAAGGAAATCAACGATAGGAGGAGGGCCAACTC
>JBDSAM010000555.1:0-2675 GCA_039922135.1 Blastocatellia bacterium | reverse complement strand
TTCGATCATATGCGCAATGCGAAACGTGATGGCGCGCGTTTTGCCGCTGCCTGCCCCAGCCAAAATCAACACGGGGCCTTCGATGGTCGTGACGGCTTCACGCTGCTGCGCATTCAGGCCAGAAAGATGATCTTTACTTACTGCTTGCATCAATAATTCCTATAAACTGTACCTGACCAGCCTGCGGATGCCTTGGAATGGCATCGTTGTGGCTACCTCAAGCGGCTTGCTGATAAAGCCCCCGCAGGTTGGACAACCTACGGTACATTTGATTCAGATTCGGTTGAACTCTTCAATCGCCTTTTGCAATGACTTAAACTTTTTGATGAATGGGTACATTTTATTCTCGCGGTCGTCAATTTCCTGGCACTTCTTCAGGATTTCTGCGGCGTGTTCCTGCGGAATGACGACGACGCCGTCTTCGTTAGCGATAATGATGTCGCCGGGCCGCACCGTCACACCGGCGCATTCGACCGGAACGTTGCGCGCGACCGTCGCATACCTGCCAACTGCCGTGGCCGGTGACATTGAACGCGCATAGACAGTCAAGCCCATCTTACGCAGGTCTGGAATATCGCGTGCCGCGCCGTCCAGCACCATCCCCGCCATCTGGCGCACGACCGCCGCCGTCCCCATCAGGTTGCCCATAGCTGCAATGTCCAGCGTGCCTTCCATGACGATCACGCCGACTTCGCCCGGCTTAGCGCTGTCAATCATTTCAACAGAATGCTTCGTCGAAAGCGCTGGCGTGGCCTTTTCCGGCGGCGCGGGGCGCACCAGCGAAGTGACCGCGCGCCCAACCAGATTGCCGCCACTGACGACTTTCATATCGTGCGACATAAAGCCGCGCTTGCCCGTGACCAGTTCAACGGCATCGGCGGCTGATGCGGCGTAGGTCTTTTTGAATCCGGCGATCAGTGGGTCGTCAGGCGGGACTTTCGCAGTCCTTTTTTGCGCGAAGGCATATCCCAGTGCGATGGATAGCAGCAAAACCGTAGCGGTTGTAAACGCCAAATGACGGCGGTGGATTAACCTCATAGTTAAAGTTTCCTCTCGTGTTGGGATGTGAGTTAATTGGTGAACTGCGTCTGTGGTTTCATTGCGTCGTAACAATCTTCATTTGCCGGTTGGTTGTCAAATGTGTGTGACGGCGCGCTTCGATTTGTTATCATCCCCCGCGCGAAAGCTCACTTCTGATTAATAAGCTATGAAAAATCCCGAAGTAATCAATGTAATCGGCGGTGGTTTGGCCGGGTCAGAAGCCGCGTGGCAGGCGGCGCGGCGTGGCATTCATGTCCGTTTGTTTGAAATGCGGCCCGTACGAGAAACCGGCGCGCATCGCACCAGCGATCTGGCCGAACTGGTATGCAGCAATTCGCTGAAGTCCGAGCAGGAGCACAGCGCGCCGCGATTGCTGAAAGACGAATTGCGCGCGGGCGGATCGCTGCTGGTTGAACTGGCCCGAGAAACATCGGTTCCCGCAGGCGGCGCACTGGCCGTGGATCGCGAAAAGTTTTCACGGCTGGTAACTGAGCGATTGTCCAATCATCCAAACATCGAATTGCGGCGCGAAGAAGTCACGGCGATTGATCCCGAAGAGATTACTGTCGTGGCCGCCGGGCCTTTGGCTTCGGCGGCGTTGTCGGACGCAATAGCGCTATTGACGGGCGAAGACAGGCTTTTCTTTTTCGATGCCATTTCGCCGATTGTGGACGGCGAGACGATCAATTACGACATTGCGTTTAAAGCTGCACGATACGGCAAGGGTGGCGACGATTACGTCAACTGCCCGATGAACAAGGAAGAATACCTGCGGTTTTATGAGGCTCTGATCGCGGCTGAAACTGTTAAACCTCATACTGGCATGGAAGACGAAAGGAAATTCTTTGAAGGCTGCCTGCCGATTGAAGAACTTGCGCGACGCGGAGTGGACACACCGCGTTTCGGGCCGATGAAGCCGGTCGGGTTGCCCGATCCGCGCACGGGACGAGAAGCTTATGCGTGTGTGCAACTGCGGCTGGAAGACCTGATGGCCGATGCGTACAACATCGTCGGCTTTCAATGCCATATGAAATACGGCGAACAGAAGCGCGTTTTGCAGTTGATTCCAGGGTTGGAGAACGCCGAATTCATCCGCTTCGACCAGATGCACCGCAATACCTACATCTGTTCGCCGCGCCTGCTGCGCGAAAGCTTGCAAATGCGCCAGCACCCGAACGTTCTTTTTGCCGGGCAGATCTCCGGCATTGAAGGTTATACCGAAGCGATGGCGACTGGAATGATTGCTGGAATGAACGCGGCGAGATTGGCGCAAGGGCAGGAAGTGTCTGGTCCGCCACGCGAATCCGCGGTTGGGTCGCTGGCCTTTTACCTGGCCAACGCCAACGCCAAAAATTTTCAACCGGCCAACACTACGTTCGCACTGTTGCCGGAATTGGAACCCGGAATTCGAAAGCAGACGAAACGCAAAGTCGACCGCCATCGTATCCAGGTCGAACGCGGGTTGAAGGCATTCAACGAATGGCTGGCGGAAATAGGTGAAGCGAAATTGGCGGCACAGACCGCCTGAAGTAAAGGAAAGAACTGATGAACACCCAAAGGCGATTTATTGATAGAGGGCTATGGTTACAGGCCGTGGCATTGGTCATCGCCGGATGGTTGATGATGGCGCCCCT
>JBDSAM010000554.1:0-12443 GCA_039922135.1 Blastocatellia bacterium | reverse complement strand
AAGGCAAAGTCGGCAGCGATACTGAATTGCGCATCGCGGTTCTTGCGTACGACAAGCCGCACCCAGCCATCTGATGCGCCACGCCGCGCTTCGATACTGAAATCGCCCGCAAGCTTGTAGCCCAGCGAAACCGACGCCATCGTTCGCAGCGCGTAACTCAGATCGAGTTTCAATTGATTGAAGTCGAACGAGCGCGAACCTGACATTTGATAGCCCCAGTTCATGGCGGCGCTCAATTGCAGGTATCCACCAAAACGCGTCGCGATCAATTCGCCGGGCGCGGGGATTTCGGCGACGGAATCAATCTGCTGTGGCAGGCGAACGCCAGCAAACAGATCATTCAGAATCTTTTTGGCCGATGTTTCAGCATCGCAAAGCATCAGCCGTTCATATGCTACGTTGCCGCCCGCGCCGATGCCGAACGTTGTCGAAAGTGTGCCAATGGGAACGCTGGCAGAAGCCTTCACATCGCCTTGCGCGCTTAGCAGCAGGCGCACATAAAGCTTGCCATCAGTTAGCGCGTCCGCCAGTCCATAAGCCTTCAAAACTTTCTCGTCATCGTCATCATCGCTTTGCTTTGGCCAGATCAGATGGATTTGGTTGACGGCGCTTGCGCTAATACCCAGTTTCATTCCTGTCTGGCTGCCTAGCTTCAGTTGTTGATTATTGGCAAAACTGAAATTGACATCGGCGATGCGATCAATTGTTGGCAGGAATTTGCCGTCGTTCACAATCAGCGTCATCCAGATGCTCTGGTCGCTTTGCAGTTCAAACTGGCCGCCGCCAGACAGGAAAGACTTCTTGAAGCTATCGCTGTTGATCAAAAAAATAGATAGTGGGTTTGGCATGGATTCATTCCCTGATAGGTCTTGACCGGCCTTGACCGGATTTGATGATTCGCCACAGACTGCCCGCGCACTTTAGCGGAATTTCGTGCGTCCGGCTATCAAGCCCGGATCAAATTCAACGTAAACCCGATGACCCGAAAACAACAAATCGGCGCGTGGCTATTGCTGACGCTGCTGCTGGTCATTGCCGCGTACCAATGGCTGACTTTGCCGCAATGAACAAACCACCTTTAATTGCCGTGGTCGGCCCAACCGCGTCTGGTAAAAGCGATTTGGGCATTGCGCTCGCCGCACGCTTTAAAGGCGAGATCATCAACTGCGATTCGGTACAAGTTTATCGCGGCATCCAAATCGCCACGGCCAAAGTCCCGCCCGAAGAGCAGCAGGGAATACCGCACCACCTGATTGATATTGTCGAGCCAACCAAAAACTTTACGGCTGTGGAATGGGCCGAACGTGCGCGCCAGACCATTGCCAATATTGAATCGCGCGGTAAGCAGGCGCTGCTGGTTGGTGGCACGGGGTTTTATCTGCGCGCGCTGACAACCAGGTTTTTTGATTCGCCGGAGATTAACGAATCGCTACGTCCACGATTTCAACGCATTCTGGAACGTCGTGGCGCTGGGCATCTGCACCGGATGCTTGGCAAAGTTGATCCGGTATTGGCGGCGAAATTTGCACCCAAAGACTGGTCGCGCGTGGTTCGCGCCCTGGAAGTCTATTTCTCATCCGGCACAACACTGTCAGACTGGCAAGCGCATTCGCCGGAAGAGCAAACGGAAGAGGCCACCAGGCTTTTCCACTTTGTGCTGGAACCGCCGCGCCAGCAACTTTATGACCGCATCAACCGGCGAACCGATTTGATGGTCGAGCGCGGTTTGCTGGAAGAGATCAAGGGCTTGATCGCGTCGGGCATCCCGCCGACTGCCAAAGCCTTCAACGCGCACGGCTACAAACGATTCGTAGAATACTTGCTGGGGCGGCGCAGCCTGGAGAGCGCCGTTGAGCAGATGAAGCTGGACACGCGCCATTACGCCAAACGGCAATGGACGTGGTGGCGCGCGCAGCAGAATACTTTCTGGCTTGCTGGATTCGGTTTTGAAGAGCGAGTGATCGAAGAGGCTAGCCGCATTGTCTACGCTAAATCGAACCGGACAGGATTGGATCAGTGACAAAATCACTGATCATTTTGCTACTTCCTCGTTTGCGGCAAAACTCCGACCCGCAGCCGCAACCCTGGCGGTTGAAATCAACGGCGTCAAAATAATCCACTGTGATTTCCTCGCCCGGAAAGATGTCGCGTCGCGCAAGGATGTTGATCTGCCCCTCAACGACGAGGGTGATGCAACTCGGGTTGCACGAATGATTGATGTATTCGGTGCCATTGCCGCCAACGCTGCCGTCAATGCTCCAGTTTGGATCAATTGCGCTGACCCGCTTCTTGCGCTGCCGGAGCAGACGGCGCAGCCCTTCCTCTCGCGTAATCCGCTCGCCATCGTATTCAGCAATCCAGCGGCCTTTCGGAAAGAAAATAGCAGCAAAGCAACCCTTCCCATCAATCGGCGATTTGCGGACAGTCAGTCCGCGGGCATATACACGGCTCATTTGTTGTACGCGCTCATTTCCTTCTGACATTTTACAGAATTGTGGCATTCGCCCAAACCTTTCCGCAATGGAGAGAGTTTTAATAATCGTTGACAGTTATTTCGAGCGCGTGTTATACCTTCGAGCCGTACCGGCCCCGGTTTTCTACAACATCCAAGTGTCCTGCTGCCAATGTTGGCCGATCCTGAATGCCGCAGAAGGCATTTCACCTTCGACATTTCCGACCCCACCGAAATGCGAGCTTGTGAACAGACGTTAGTTCCAGCGTTTGTTATAGCAAGGCAAGCAAACCATCTTCTAAGTATCGTTGCTGGTTGATGCCTGACGATTGAAAATCCGATTGCTGCCTCGGCATGAGGTTTCCTTGATGGTCTCTGATTTTTGCCGGGATTCCTGTGTACGCGATAGGGACAAACAAGCGATTCTTCAAGCCGAAATTCAAACTGATCTGAAGTTGCCTCACCACCTAAGGAAGTAACCTGTTATGAGTTATGCAAAATCGTTGCACGTTTTATTGAGTGGTCTTTGCACGATGGCCCTATTGTGCAATTTTGTATTGCAACCACTGCGGACATTGGCCGCCACTGCCGTCCAAACCGGTGCGCAACTCACCTTCGCGCGGGACGTAACCATCAATGGCAGCGGTGCGATTGCTGGCCAGACGGTCTTTAATCGCAGCAGGATCAAGGTCGGCATTGACGGGAGCGCGATTCTTAACCTGGGCAAGTTGGGGCGCATTGAATTGCGCGGGCCGGCTGAGTTCGTCTTGCGCATTTCGGAAAACACCATTGGCGGCGAATTGATTTCTGGGTGTGCCACGGTCAACGCTTCGGACGGCGTCAAGGTTGACATCAACACGCCGAAAGGCCTCATCACTTCTGATGGCAAGTCGCCGTCTTCGTTCGTCGTTGGTGTCCTGCGCGCGCGCACCATTCTCGTTTCCACGCTGGGGACGGCGAAGTTTGCCACTGGCGGCAAGCTGGAAAATGTCGCGGCTGGAGAAGCTCTCACGCTAATTTCTGATGTTAACGGCGATGATCGCATCTTGCGTCGCTCGGCGGCGGAGTGTGGCAATCCGGCGGATTTTTGCACTTGCTCTCCTACCTTTCCCGCAAGGGCTTCCAACTCCGGCAGGGGCGCAGGCAGCGCCGGAGGCTTGCTTTTGCCCGCATTGCTTTTGGCAGCCGCCGGCGCAACGGTTGCGGCAGTCATCGGCGCGACCGGAGGAAGTGGAGGCGGGCTGACCTGTGTTGGTGCTGCCTGTCGTCCAACCAGTCCAACAAGTCCAACCGGGCAATAACTCGCCAAATTTTTCTGACCCCTCTCTTCTTCAATTAGCACAGCCGTGAGGTTCCTGCTCACCGGTTCGTGTCCTGCTGCTTTGCCATGGCTTCATGCTGATAACTCTTAGATTGTCATTTTGGGCTGCCCGAGCGGCAGCGGTAATGGCGAGCTTGGCTTTGTGTGTCGCGCTGGTTGGATTTGCTCTGGCGCGTTTTGTGACGCAGGCAGTGGCCAACCCCCAGTTGCCGATGGAGCTTGCGACCATTGAAGCGGCAGCCAGCTACTTCCCGAACTCTGCCCGGTTACAGGCAAGGCTGGCAGCGGCGTTGGTGGAAAATGGCATTGCTCCCGGAGAGAGTCACGAAGAACTTTCCGCGCGCGCTTTCACGCACGCCACAATCGCAGTCAGGCTGGCCCCGGCAAATCACGAATACCGCCTGTTGCTGGCGGCCGCCGCTGAATTACAAGGCAACCTTGAGGAAGCGGAAGCTGCGTTGCGCGAATCTGTCAGGCTGGCGCCCAAGGACACGAATGCGCATTGGCAGATGGCCAATCTTTTATTGCGCATGGGAAAGACGGAAGAATCGCTGGGTGAATTTCACGCTGTAACAACAGCCGATCCATCGCGTTTGCCCAATGTGTGCGCGCTGATCTGGCAAGCTACGGGAGCGGATCTCAAGGCGCTTGATCGCGTGGTCAGCGGGGAACCGCAAGCACGGGTAGCGCTGGCGCTGTTTTTGGTGGGGCAATCGCAGTTTGACGCGGCAGCGAAAGTTTTCAGCGCCGTCGATCGCAACGTCCGGCTGGATGCCGCGGAGAGCGGACGGGTGATTGATGCGATGCTGCGCGCGCAGCAATGGGGATTGGCAGGCAGGTTGTGGCGAGAAACCGTCGCCGAGCCATCGGCAGAAGCGAACGCGGAAGCTCTGTTGTTTTGGAATGGCGGTTTTGAACAGACGCCGCGAAAAGGCCTGGCACAATTCGACTGGCAGATTGGGCGCAGCAATTACGCGCGAGTGGCAATCTCTTCAGTGCGAGCGCGTGGCGGAAAGAATGCGCTGAGACTTTCTTACCTGGGTATTGACACCACGCGTCTGGATCAAGAGATTCAGGAATTGGTGTCAGTGAGGCCGGGGGCGTCATACCGCCTGGAATATTTCGCCAAGACGGGTAATCTGGTGACGCCGGAAGGCCCGCAAATCGCCATCCTGCGGCCCGACAACCGAGCAATGATTGCAGCCTCTGCAACCATTGCTCCCGGCTCCAGCGATTGGCAAATGATGAGAGTGGATTTTGTCGCTCCGCCGGATGCCGCTGCCGTTTTGGTAACCGTCAGACAGACCCCACGTTTCAGTTACGTTGAGCCGACGCAAGGCATCATTTGGTTTGATGATTTCAGTTTGAAGGCTAAGTAACTCGCCTCTTTTACCCTCGAAGTTCGGCCTCCTTTTAAGATCCCCAGACCGTAAGGAATTGTTTTGGACAAGGTGATCTCCGCCGGTTTCATTGGCTTGATCCTTTTCACGGCGTTGGCGCATGGCGCTGTGGAACCGTGGTCGGAGTTGGTCTTTGTCTTCTGGACGGTAGTGCTGGGGCTGTTGTGGGCGGTCAAGGTTGTGCGCGAAAGAAAGTTGATGGTCTTCGTGCCGCAGACAATGTGGCCGATGGCGGCGTTGATCCTGTTGGGCGTGGCGCAAAGTTTTGCATCCAAAAACCAGGATGGTTTCTGGCACAGTCTGTCGCTGGATGTTGAAGCCACGCGCGGGACAGTGCTGCTGATGTGCTGTCTGCTGTTGTGTTCGCTGATCGCGGCCAATTTTATGACCCACCGCGAACGATTGCAGCGGCTGGCATTCTTTTTAACGATCTTTGGAGTACTGCTCTCTGCGTTTGCGCTAATTCAATACTTCACCTGGAACGACAAATTCTATTGGTTCCGCGCCGCGCATGCCGATTCGCCCTTCGGCCCGTTCGTCAATCGCAACCACTACGCAGGTTATATCGAATTGTTGTTGCCCTGGCCGGTAATCCTGATGTTGTCGCAGCGGCGGCGCGAAGAGAAGCTGTTTTACGGATTTGCTGCGGCGTTCATGGCTATGTCAGCGGTCTTTTCGCTTTCGCGTGGCGGGATGATCAGCGTCTTCACGGAACTGATGTTTCTGGCCGCGTTTAGCCCGCGCGGGGATCGGGACTATTCAACCGATTACACGGGCAACCGGCGATTCGGCGCGTTCCTGCTAAGATTTGGCGCGGTCGCGGCGATTATTGCGGCGGCGATTGGCGGATTGAATTGGCTGGGTTCAGAACGCGTCGTCAATCGGCTGGCCCCGGAACAACAGAATATGCAAACAGGTTCTGTGCAATCTGAAAATGCATGGCCCACACACACCTGGGACGACCGGGGAGATTTATGGCGTGACAGTTGGGCCGTATTCCGCGCCAATCCACTGACAGGCGTTGGACTGGGCGCGTTTGAAACTGCCTTTCCCGCCTACGACCGCACCAGCAACGTCGGCCGGATTGTGACTGCACAGACGCACAACGACTATTTGCAAGCACTGACCGATGGCGGTTTGATCGGCGGTCTGATTGCACTGTGGTTTCTGATTGTCTGCGCGCGCGCCGTCTGGCGCGGATTGCGATTGGCTGAGCCGCTGATGAGGTTGACCGTGCTGGCTTGCAGCGCGGGAATGTTCGGGCTGTTGGTGCACAGCCTGTTTGATTTCAATTTGCAGTTGCCGTCGCACGCACTGCTGTTTCTCTCTTTTTCCGCGATTACCGTTCAATTAAGCGAACTGGCGGAAGTGCTGGCAGGGGTGCGCAATCGCGCACGCCCGATTGCTGACGCGAAGAAGATTTTGTTGACCAGCAGAAAACAAGAGGTTTGATCCGAGGTATTCAATAATGCAAACGCCACAGTTACCCAACGGCAACCAACATCAGTTTCCCTTTGAAAAGTCGCCGAATTCCAGCGAAACATCGGTAATCCCGATGAGCGCCGAAAATACTGGGCCGAATACCTACTATCCATACGGCAAGCAGAAGGAAGAAGAAAGTTCCATCAACCTGCGCGAGCTGTGGCGGCGCGTCAAACGCCGTAAATGGCTGGTGATCCTGATTGTCTCAGTCACCACCATATTGATGGCCGTTGAAACCGCGCGGCAGAAGAACATCTATCAGGCGACGGCGACCATTGAGGTTGGCAATAATACACAGATGATTCTAAAGACGGGCGATTTGACAATTGAAAACGACAATTCTCAAATTGAATCCGCTCTGTTTATGCTTTCCAGCTATCCGCTGTTGGAAGATGTTGTCGCCAACCTGGGCCTGGATAAGAATCCGGCATTCCTGGACATCACCAAGCAGCGGAGTTTCTTGGACGTTATCAAAAGCAGGCTCGATAAGAATGGCAAGGATGGCGGCCCCAAGGCCGAAGAAAATCAGCAGGAGGTTGATCCCCTCAGCACCATTAACTTTCAGGAACGCTCGCCGGAAGAGAGCAAGCGGCTGTCCCCCTACGTCAATATCTTGCGCGGCGGGTTGAACGTCAAACCGGTGAGAACCTCTAAGCTGGTCAAAATCTCGTACAATCACACCAATCCTGAAATTGCGGCGATGGTTACCAATGGCATTGCAAAGACCTTTAGAGAGCGCAGCTTTAGTAACAAGACCGAGAAGTACACTAATACTTCGACGTGGCTGAATCGTTCAACGCGCGAACTGGAATCGCAGATGCAGAAGGCCGAACAGGAATTAGCCAATTACACGCGCGCCAACGGAATCTTTTCCACCGAGGGCAAAGAAGACCTGACTACCACCAAGCTGGCTCACCTGTATGACCAGACGATGCGCGCCGAAACCGACCGGCTGATCAAACAATCGCTGTACGAAGAAGTCCGCCAGGGCCGCGTCGCGCAATTGCCCGAAGCCTTCTCCAACACGGCGACCGCCGACCTGCAAAAGAAGCTGAGCGACATGACGATCGCCGCCGCGCAGCTTAATGCCAAATATGGCCCGGAAAATCCGCGCGTCGCGGAAGTGAAAGATCAAGTGGTGGCCCTGCAGGCAGAGATCGCCAAAACCAGAACGCAACTGGCCGACAAACTACAGGCCGATTACGAACGAGCACAGCGGGATGAATTATCACTGAAGGCCGCGCTGGGCCGCGCCAAAGGCGAAGCGGTTCAGCAGAATCAGACGGCCATTCAGTTCAACATTCTGAAACAGAAGGTCGATACATCGAAATTGCTCTACACCGACTTTCTGCAAAAGACGCGGCAGGCCGACATAGACAGGGCGCAGCAGTTCAGGGATGTGGCGATTGCCGAACCGGCGCGCACGCCGGATTGGCCGATCGGGCCGCAGCGTTTGCGCTCAGTATTGCTTAGTTTTCTTTTGAGTTTGGCGGCTGGCGTCGGCCTGTGCTTTTTGCTGGATCATCTGGATAACACCATCAAGACGGTGGACGACGTGGCGCGTTACATTCATCTGCCTGCATTGGGCGTGATCCCATCGCTGAATTCCGCCTCCGCCCGCCGCAGTGGGTACGGACAGCGCAAGGGCGCGCTGAACGGCAAACACGTGGCATCAACGATGCAGGCCACCACGGCGCTAGCCAAAGGCGATGGCAATTCACCAATCGCCGAAGCCTATCGCATGCTGCGCACTTCGATTCTGCTGGCGGCGGCCGGCCAGCCGCCGAAAACAATCCTGATGACCAGCAGCCAGCCGGGCGAAGGCAAGACCACGACATCAGTCAACACAGGCATCTGTCTGTCGCAGATGGGCGCGAAAGTGCTGATTATTGATGCGGATATGCGCCGCCCGCGCGTGCATAAGATGTTTGGCCTGAACCATCGCTGTGGCCTGTCGAATTACCTGTCCAGCGATCTGCTGCTGAAAAACGTGGTGCAGCCGACGCGCATTCCCAACTTGTGGGTGCTGCCTTCTGGCATTGTGCCGCCCAATTCCGCTGACCTGCTTAGTTCAGAGAAAATGTACTTGATGCTGCAAAAACTGTCGGGCTATTTCGACCATATCCTGATTGATTCCCCGCCCATCACCAGCGTTACCGATCCTATTCTGCTGTCGCGGATGGTGGACGGCGTAATCATGGTCATTCACGGCGGCAAAAGTTCGCGCGAAATGGTCGCCCACGCGCGCCAGGAACTTCAGTATGTCGGCGCAAAGATCCTTGGCGTCGTGCTTAACAACGTGAATCTGTCTCGCGACGGCTACGATTATTACTACTACCGGCGCTATCAATACGAATACAAAGCCGACGCCGGAGATACCGGCAACCTGAATTGAAAGTAACCCGTTCATCCATCACCATCATTACCAATCCAACCCCCTGCCTGTATTACAAAAGCCAATTTTTGGTAGACAAATAGCGACTACGCTTCAGCTTCTGTGCCCCCGCAGACACCGATGTACTGGAGTTAGCCTTGCGATCATATCTAATCTTATTTTCTGTCTCTCTGTTGTTTGCGCTGGGGCTGACGCCGCTGGTGCGGCGCTGGGCGCTGCGATGGGGCGCGGTGGATGTTCCGGACAGCCACCGCCGCATTCACTTGCGCACTACGCCCAGACTAGGTGGCGTCGCTGTGTATCTGGCATTTCTGGTGACGTTGGGCATATCGCCGTGGCTGGGAACGCTGGTCAGCCGGAATCTGCTGAACAGTTGGCGAACGGTTGCATGGGTGCTGGCGGGCGCAACTCTGATTTTTGCACTGGGCGTGTACGATGACTTCCGTGGCGCAGACGCAAAACTGAAACTGGCTGTGCAATTGACGGTTGCTGCCGGACTATATTTTGGCGGCTTCAGCATCGGCACGCTGTCGTTGCCGTTCGGTGGCGGATGGGAACTGCCCATCTGGCTCAGCTTCCCGCTGACCATGCTGTGGATTGTCGGATTGACCAATGCATTCAATTTGATTGACGGCATTGATGGATTGGCGGCGGGCGCATCGGCCTTTGCGCTGTTGTCGCTGTTTCTGTGTTCGCTGGCGCAATCGCATCCTGAAATCAGTTTGATGAGCATTGTGCTGGTCGGCGCGGTGATTGGATTTTTGCGCTACAACTTCAACCCGGCGACGATCTTTCTGGGCGATTCGGGAAGCCTGATGTTGGGATATATGGCCGCAGTCTTATCTCTGATCAGCGCGCAAAAAAGCCCTACGCTGATCGCCATTGCCATTCCGCTGGTTTCATTCGGCCTGCCCGTGATGGAAGTGGGCGTATCGTTGAGCCGGCGCTTTTTAAGCGGCGCGCCGCTGTTCGACGGAGACCGGCGCCACATTCATCACATGCTGCTCAGGCGCGGATTGACGCAGCGGCAAGCGGTGATTCTGTTGTACGGCATCTGCGCGCTGTTCACGCTGTTCGGACTGATGCTGCTGAATCCGCAACGCAATCTGGTCGCCTTGATCCTGTTCGTGCTGGGTGTTGGAGTGGTGTTGGGCGTGCGCCAATTGCGATACACGGAATTTGATGCGCTGGAATTCAGCCTGAAGCGCGGTGTCGCTCAGCGCAAGCGTTCTCTGGCGGCGCGCACACGGTGGCTGAACAGCCTGGAAAACATTCGCAAGGCGCGCACAATGAACGATCTGCTGTCGTCATTGACCGAATTGTGCGAAACCCACGGCCTGACCGCGGCGCGATTGGAAGTAGCGCAACAGAATTCCGCCAGAACGGAACACAATGGACATCACACCCACGCAAATGGCTCAGTCGGACTGCATTGGATGTGGCCGCGCCTGGAAGCATTTGGTAATGACAGCAGGCAGGACAATGGCAGCGAAGATAAATTAGCGAATTGCTGGTCATTGCGTCTGCCGCTGATGAATCCCGACGGGCGCAGCATCGGCGCGTTTACACTTTACCAGTCGCTGACGAACGCGCAGGCCAATGATACTAATGATACGATGCCCGCTGATCTGGCACAGACCACGGAATTGCTGAGTCGGGAATTGAGCGCTGCGCTGACCAGTTTGCGCCAGACCTCTGCGCCGGGCGAGCACCGGCTCAGTGCCAAAGGCTTTCTGCCGGATGTAAATCGGGAACGGCCCGTTACTTTCGCTGGTGATCATTAACCTAATCCATATGGTGAGAGTTGTTTACTCGCACTAGTTGAATTAGACGGGGCTGAACAGCCCTGAAAGGGCGAGATTCAATAGCCGGGGACATTGTCCCCGGGACGTGTGTAATAGGTTTCCGACCCTGAAAGGGTCGCACCAACATCGGTGGGAAGACACAATGGCTCAAACTTTCACCAGTCTGCTAGTTCACGTTGTTTTCTCAACCAAACATCGTGCAGATCTGCTGACGCCCGAAGTTGAGCTAATGCTTTTCGCATACATCGGCGGAATATTGAAAAACGAAAAGTCGGTATTGCTTGCGTCAGGTGGCACAATGAATCACGTGCATCTGCTGATTTCACAATCAAAAAATATAGCCTTGAGCGATCTGCTAAAAGAGGTAAAACAAAGTTCGTCGAAATGGATCAAGACGCAGGGAAAAGAGTTTTCCGACTTTCAATGGCAGGATGGTTACGGAGCATTCACGATTGGCAAATCACAAGTTGAAACGATACGCAACTATTTCGCCAATCAGAAGATTCATCATCAGAAGCAAGATTTTCAAGATGAATTGAGGGAAGTGTTGAACCGTTACGACCTGGGGTATGACGAACGGTATTTATGGGATTGAAAGGCCATGCAAAGTGCGACCCTTTCAGGGTCGAAAGCAAATTTTCGCTATTACGGGGACGTTGTCCCCGTCTATTGAATTTCGCCCTTTCAGGGCTTGTCCATGTCAATCGCACTTGTGGAGTTTGCCGGTCGCCGGGCACTTGATCACATTGAATCCACTTTCAGGACTTGTCTATATCAATCGCACTTGTGAAGACACCTCTGGCAGAGATATCTGCATGCTGTCTCAGGCTATTGAATCTTGCTCTTTCAGGGCTCTTCATCACGCCAATCGAACATGTGCAAATGCCAAACCTTAATATCGGGCTGGTAAAGCTGCATTAGCGCCCACATCTAACCAATGACTGCACAAGAACAAGCCGCTATCTTCGATCCGCTACCTACAACCGCCGAGGCGGAGCATTTCGATCTGTGGATTGAAGCCGGGCGCACAGAAAAGAATTATTGGCGCGATCTATGGCGATACCGCGAACTGTTTTACTTTCTGGCTTGGCGCGACATTCTGGTGCGTTACAAACAAACGGTCATTGGCATTGCGTGGGCGTTGGTTCGCCCGTTCCTGACGATGCTGATTTTCACGGTAGTCTTTAACAAAGTCGCCAAACTCTCCGCGCCGGGGGCGGTGCCGTATGCGCTGCTGGTATTTGCGGCAATGTTGCCATGGCAGTTTTTTGCAACGGCGCTGGGCGAATCCAGCAACAGCTTGATCGGCAACGCCAACCTGATTTCCAAAGTCTATTTCCCGCGATTGATCGTGCCTGCAGGATCAATTATTACCAGCTTTGTGGACTTTCTGATTATGCTGGCGATGATGGCGGCGATGATGCTGTGGTATGGCTTTGCGCCGGATTGGCGATTGCTGACGCTGCCGCTGTTTATTGTCCTGGCGTTCGCATGCGCTTTTGGTGCGGGGCTGTGGCTGTGCGCGCTGAACGTTAAATACCGGGACTTTCGTTACATCGTCCCATTCATCGTCCAGTTCGGCCTGTAC
>JBDSAM010000553.1:0-6325 GCA_039922135.1 Blastocatellia bacterium | reverse complement strand
GGAATACTGACGGCAACCTAAACAACCAGCAATATGAGTGGAAGCTGATTGGCTTACCTGAGCGCGACGTGTGGCCAAATCAATAGACGCTTGGGTGTCTTTACAGTTCATGACTTTTAATCTCCACTAGAAAATTTCCGATGCCTGGGACCTGATGCGGCCTCGGAAGACTGCAATTACGGGGTGAAACCAAAGAACATTTGAGGCAAAAAACTTAAAGATAAGACCTCAAAGATACTCTCTTAGTTTATCTTTCAAAAGATTTCGGGCTCGGTTGATGCGCGATTTGACTGTGCCGACCGGCAGGTCAAGCACTTCGGAAATTTCTTCGTAACTCTTTTCTTCAATGTCGCAAAGAACCAACGCCGCTCTGTATTTTTCCGGCAAACTAGTAATAGCTCTGCGGACTGCCGCTTGACGTTCAGTGGCGATCATCGCGTCATCCGCCATCACCTGCCGCTTGTCTTCAATCTCGACTTCAATCTCTTCGCTGTCCTTATCAGAAAAGAAGGAGGGCAGCGGAATCAATCGGCGGCGCTTGCGTTGTCTCAGTTCACTGATCGCAAGGTTGTGAGCGATGCGATAGATATATGTCGAAAAACTGAAGGTTGCTTGATAGCGATCAGCGCTCCGATAGACCCGGATGAACGTCTCCTGCGCCAAATCCACTGCGCGGTCGTAATCGTCAAGCATCCGGTATACATAATTTGTAATTTGATTCTGGTATCGCCGAACCAGTTCTCGGAAAGCAGCCTCATCGCGAATGAGCGTCGCGGCCAGCAACGAATGATCATCCATCTTCTCGACGGACTGCTCTTCGGGCAAATCGGCCGCCATTACCGGTATCTCAGTCTCCAACTTCGAGTCTTTTAGTCCGGCACTTAATGCTAATGTCGTCATCGGTGGATTGCTGTAACCAAGCCGCTCTAGGTTGCGGGGCGACTCAATATTCTTGCGTGAAAGATCATCCATCTACATTCGCTCTCAACGGGTGAAGCGTCTTAAACTACTGGTTTGGCCATCTTGAATAGTCAAATTTTCAATTTAGCCTTGGGCGTACCATAGCGCAAGTGAAGGTAGGTGATCTTCCATCGCCTATCACGCTTGCGTAAATGAATTGTTCCTCGAATTTAGAGGCTTTTTTTCTTCTGGTCATGTTAAGTTAGCTGCCCCAGCTATTAAGTGTGTAAATAGGCCACACTCACAAGCCTCACGGTAAAAATTGCCGCCTTGTTTCCATGGTAGTCTGATTCTACACGGCTCTAAAATTAATGCGAGAGCTATTGTATGCATTCTCTCAGATCACCTCGTGCTAGACCGATCAACCTCCTTGTCACTACTCGTTCTCATCTTTATCCTAATTTTTTCAGTCGGCCCGAACCACGCCTGTTGCGAGTGCCACTATTCCAGATCTTCCGTTCAACTAGGATGTATTTATAAAACCCTGTGAGTTCAAGGGGCTTTTGATTCTTATTTAAGCTTGAATCATTTCCCGCACAAAGGCTATCATCCCGCCGTCGATTAAAGAGTTACGCGGATCAAGTGCGTAAACACTTCCCCACTCTTCGCGATGCGATGAGTTTCAGTGATTGAAAATTGATCAAGAAAATCTGGTTGAGCAAATGATGGCTGTTTTTGATGACCCATCTATCTGTACTGATTTCAGTTTCGCTCGATACAGTGACACCCCATTAAGCTGAATCACCCGTGGGACAAACAAAAATGAAGATCGAAGGCGAGCTGGTCAATGCACTGACAGTTGACGTGGAAGATTATTATCAAGTCGAAGCTTTCGCCGACGTCGTGCGCCGCGAAGACTGGAGCCACTGGGAGCCTAGAGTAGAACGCAACACTCACCGGTTGCTCAATCTGTTTGCGCGCCGCAACGTGCGCGGCACCTTTTTTATCCTGGGCTGGGTGGCCGAACGATACCCGCAACTGGTGCGCGAAATCGCCGCCGCCGGGCACGAGATCGCCTGTCACAGCTACCAACATCAACTCATCCACACGCAGACCCGTGAAGAGTTCCGCGCCGATGTTCGCCGCGCCAAATTACTGCTGGAAGAGATTATCGGCACTGAAGTCATTGGGTACCGCGCGCCCACCTACTCAATCATGCGCGAAACGCTGTGGGCGCTGGACGTATTGGTTGAAGAGGGATTCCGCTATGACTCTTCAATCTTCCCCATTCACCATGATCGTTATGGCATTCCTGGCGCTGAACGTCATCTGCACATCGTCCGCTGCACGGCGGGCGAGATTGCGGAGTTCCCACCTTCCACGGTGCGCGTTGCTGGGATGAATATACCGGTGGCGGGCGGCGGCTATTTTCGCCTGCTGCCCTATCCGCTGTTTCGCTGGGGGGTGCGCCGCATCAACCGCAACGACGGGCAGCCGACGATCTTCATGATTCACGCTTGGGAAGTTGATCCCGAACAGCCCGTCATTGCCGGTACGCGGCTGAATATCTGGCGTCACCGCAACAACCTGCATCGCACAGAGGCTCGGCTGGAAAGGCTGCTGGACGATTTTCGCTTTGCGCCCGTGCGCGATGTGCTGCGGATGAGCGAAGAGACTGTCGAAGCCGACAGGATGGAGTTGGTCGGATCAGGGCCGGTTTATGCCCGGATGGATTGAGCCGGATCGAACCTGTGTTAAAGATCAAACCCTATGCTTCAACCGATGCAACACGATGGGATGATTTCGTCAGAAGAAGTCAGGCGGCGACGTTTTGTCATTTAGCAGGATGGCAGCAGGTCGTCGAACGCACGTGGCAGCACCGTCAGCACAGCCTTTACGCCGAACGCGGCGGCGAGATCACCGGAGTTTTGCCGCTCTTCCATATTCGCAGCCGATGGTTCGGCTCGATGTTGGTTTCGACGCCAAACGCGGTTTACGGCGGCGTAGTGGCAGACGACGTTGAAGCGTATCGAGCATTGATCGCAGCCGCGCAAGTTTTGGCCGCTAATCTGAAAGTGGATTATCTGGAGTTGCGCGACACGGGGCTAAACGACGATGAACTGCCGGAGGCCGAATATCACTCCCGGGATCTTTACGTCACCTTCCACCACCCGTTGACGACCGATGAAGATGCCTTGATGAAAAGCTTCCCGCGCGATGTGCGGCGAATGATCCGTCAGGGCGCAAAGCACAGCTTGAAGGTTGAGACCGGCCGCGAAGAATTACTCGATGACTTCTATGAAGTCTACGCGACCAGCGTGCGTAATCTGGGCACACCCGTCTTTCCGAAAAAATTGTTTGCCGGATTTTTGGCAGAGTTCCCAGTGACCAGCGACATTCTGCTAGTGCGCCAGAGCAAGCGAGTTGCGGGGGCGGTGTTGAGCTTCTATTTTCGCGACACGGTGATCCCGTATTACGCAGGCTCCTACAGGGAGTTCAACAGCGCGGGCATCAACAATTTTATGTATTGGGAGTTGATGCGGCACAGCGCCGGGCGCGGCTACACGCGCTTCGATTTTGGGCGCAGCAAGCTCGGCACAGGCGCTTACGAATTCAAACGCGGCTGGCGGATGAGCGAACGCCCCTTGCCATACAAGTTCTTCCCTGGTCTCGTCAGAGAAATGCCGAATCTGAACCCGACGAATCCGAAGTTCAAACCAATGATGGAAGTCTGGAAACGACTGCCGCTCGGCCTGACAAAGCTAATCGGTCCCAGGATCATCCGGAATATCCCATGAAGCTGCTTTTTCTGGCTCATCGCATTCCGTACCCGCCGAACAAAGGCGACAAGATTCGCTCCTACCACGAACTGCGCGCGCTCGCCCAGCGCGGCCACGAAGTCCACCTAATAGCCTTCGCCGATGATCCGCGCGATTTGCAATATCGGGTTGAACTGGCGCGCTGGTGCGCTTCGGTGCGAATCTTTCCGCTCAGAAAGCTGGCGGCAACTTTGCGCGCGGGCGTAATGCTGTTTATCTCGCGTCCGCTGTCGCTCGGTTATTTTGGTTCGTCAAAGGTGAGGGGCCAGGTCAGGAGCGCGCTGGCCGAGCAGAACTTCGATGCGATCTTTGTTTATTCGTCGGCGATGGCGCAGTACGTGCCGGAGGCGTGGTACTCGCGCACGGTCGTTGACCTGGTGGACGTGGATTCCGAAAAGTGGCGCGAATACGCCGAGCGTTCGTCACCGCCGAAATCATGGATTCACCGGATTGAGGCCAGGCGGCTGCGAAAGTACGAATACGGGATCGTCCAGCGTTCCGCCAACACTGTTTTGACGACGTCGCGCGAAGCGGCATTGCTTAGCGAACTGGATGAATTCACGTGCCGCGCCCGTTTGCGCGTCATCACCAACGGCGTTGATTCGGATTACTTCTATCCTGATAAATCAGTGCCGCCAGCGGCAGCGAGCGGGCGACTGGGGGCAGGCTGGTTCGCTGATACCCGCGGTACTGATCCAAGTCCGCGTCTAGTTTTCGTTGGCGCGATGGACTATTACGCCAACGCCGAAGCCGCCTGCTGGTTTGTCGCTGAAGTTCTACCGCTGATCCGCGAGCAGGAACCGCGCGCCGAGTTTTTCATCGTCGGCAGCAACCCGACCGCTGCAGTGAAAAAGCTTGCTCGGCAATCCGGCGTGACGGTGACCGGGTTTGTGGAAGACGTGCGGCCTTACCTGCATAGTGCCACCGTCTGCGTCGTTCCTTTGCGAATCGCGCGGGGCGTACAGAACAAACTGCTGGAAGCGATGGCCTGCGGCAAGGCAGTGATTGCCACGCCCGCAGCCGCCGCTGGTTTGCGCGCGAACAATGGGGAAGACTTGCTGGTTGCAAATAGCCCCAGCGAATTTGCGGCAGCGGCGCTGCAAGTCATTCGTAACGAAGCCTTGCGCGAAAGCCTGGGCTGGCATGCTCGGTCTTTTGTTGAGACCAGGCACGATTGGAGGCCTCTGCTGCAAACGCTGGTTGAACTAGTCGAATCCACCGCCGCGCGCAAGAACGAATCTGAAACCCGCAAAGTCCGCTCTATCACGCGCCACTGAAGGCTGCCCACCTATGCTGAAGATTTTAAACATTGTCGGCGCGCGCCCGAACTTTATGAAGATGGCTCCGATCATCGCGGCCATTAAGCGGCGTTCGGTTGAGGCTTCCCAAGTTTTGGTTCACACCGGCCAGCATTACGACGAAGCTATGTCGGCGTCGTTCTTCCGCGACCTGCAAATGCCGCCGCCGGACATCAACCTGGAAATCGGCTCTGGCACACACGCTGGGCAAACCGCCAGGGTGATGCTGGCGTTCGAACCTGTCTTGATTGAGCAAAAGCCGGATTGGGTGGTCGTGGTGGGCGACGTCAACTCCACGCTGGCCTGCGCGCTGGTGGCTGCTAAGCTCAACGTCAAAGTCGCGCACGTTGAAGCAGGCCTGCGCAGCTTCGACCGGACAATGCCTGAAGAAATCAACCGTGTGGTGACCGACCAGATTGGCGATCTGTTGCTGACACCGAGCGCCGACGCAGATGCCAATTTGCTTAAAGAAGGCATCTCCAAAGAAAGGATCGTCCGCGTTGGCAACGTCATGATTGATACTCTGTTTGCGCAAATGGAAAAGGCGGAAAGCTCTTACATTCTTGACCAATTATCTCTACAGCCCAGAAGCTTTGCGGTGTTAACGCTGCACAGGCCATCGAACGTGGATGATGCCGCGACGCTGCGAAAGATTTTCAGCGCCATTGAAAAGATCGCAGTTGAATTGCCAATCGTGTTTCCCGCGCATCCGCGCACGCAGGCGCGGCTGACGGAGTTCGGGATTACACCACCACCTCAAGTGCAAATCATAGAACCGCTTGGCTATCGCAATTTTTTGAAGCTGTGGAGCAATGCGCGCCTAGTGCTGACCGATTCCGGCGGCTTGCAGGAAGAGACCACTGCGCTGGGCATCCCGTGCCTGACTCTACGCGAAAACACCGAACGCCCCATCACGGTCGAGCAGGGAACAAACCGCGTTGTTGGACGCGAACCATCGCGAATAATCGCCGCTGCCTTGGACGTTTTAAGGACCGATCAAAATCAGCCAACGCGAATTCCCGATCTGTGGGATGGCCGAACGGCAGAGCGAATCCTCGAAGCGTTGTGGACTCACTGATGCGAATCCTGCACGTCCTGGATCATTCACTGCCCTACTTCAGCGGCTACAGTTTTCGCAGTGACGCCATCCTGCGCGCTCAACAGCAACTCGGGTTAGAACCTGTTGTCATCACCTCGCCCAAGCACGAAGATTTCACCAGCGAAATTGAAACCATCAACGGCATCGAATACCACCGCACCCACTGGCCACCGCTTTCAAAGTTCCAAGCCGTGCCGATGGTCAAGCAA
>JBDSAM010000552.1:0-5392 GCA_039922135.1 Blastocatellia bacterium | reverse complement strand
GCTTATGGCTGGTTGATGATGTTCGGCTTGCGCACGTGGTGGGTGGGGGCGGTGGGCACGACGCAATTGCGGCTGCACGTTTCGCCGCAATCGTTATTGATAGGCTTGATTGCGGGAGTGCTTACGGCGCTGCTGTGCATCTGGCTGACGCTGCGGTCGCTGCGGAAAGCGTCGCCGCGCAGCTTGCTGACTGGATCGGCCATCAGTGAGTTAAGTGCTTCTGGAAAGCAATCTTCGCGTCGCCTAGTCAGCGTGTCGTCGCGTCTGCTTGCCATAATCTTCGCGTTGCTTGGCGTGGCAATGCTGGCAAGCAGCAAGTTCATTGGCCAAGTCGGAGGATTCTTCGGCGCTGGGACGTTGTTACTGGTCGCGGTTTTGTTCTTCTGGTCTTGGTGGTTAAAAAGCGACAAGCGGGCGACGATTCACGGGCAGGGAATCCTCCCAATGCTG
Organism: Blastocatellia bacterium; assembly: GCA_039922135.1. GTDB lineage: Bacteria > Acidobacteriota > Blastocatellia > RBC074 > RBC074 > RBC074. The sequence goes on along the minus strand of JBDSAM010000552.1, from coordinate 4,942 downwards.
CGAATGGGGTTTCGCAACGCGGCCATTCGCCCCAGCCGCAGTGTGCTGTGTATCGCACTGATCGCTTCGGCGGCATTCATTATCGTGTCGGTAGATGCTTTCAGGCGTAATGACAAAGCGGCTTCGCTCGATAAAAAGTCGGGCACGGGCGGTTATCCTCTGATAGCCGAATCGCTGCTTCCCATCGTCCACGATCCGAACGGTCAGCAAGGGCGCGAAGAGTTAGGCCTGACCGACGACAACCTCAAAGAAGTTAAGCTGACGCGGTTTCGCTTGCGACCCGGTGACGACGCCAGTTGTTTGAATCTATACGCGCCGCGCAATCCGCGCATTCTGGGCGCGACAGGCGCCTTCATCAAAGCCGGGCGATTTTCATTCGCGGGGTCACTGGCGCAAACCGACGAAGAGAAAGCGAACCCGTGGTTGTTGCTCATTCCAGCGATAGCCGCCGACCTCCCACCACCGATTCCAGTCATCGCCGACGCCAATTCGCTGACCTATGTTCTACATTTGAAGGTCGGAGACGAAACGGCGCTGAATGCCAGCGACGGGCGTCCCGTCAGATTGAAGATCGTCGGCGCGCTGGCTGATAGCATCCTGCAAGGCGAATTGCTGATGTCGGAGCAGAACTTCGTCAAACTATTTCCTGACCAACAGGGCTATCGCGTCTTTTTGGTTGAAGGCGGAGACCCGATCAAAACTGCCACCGCGCTGGAAGACAAGCTTTCCGATTACGGCTTCGATGCCATTTCGACGGAAGAGAAGCTGGCAAGCTTTCATCAGGTCGAGAATACGTACCTTTCCACGTTTCAAACGCTTGGCGGGCTGGGCTTGCTGCTGGGTACGCTGGGGCTGGGGACGGTGCTGTTGCGCAACGTGCTTGAACGACGGAAAGAGCTGGCATTGATGCGCGCCATCGGTTTTCAATCTTCACATTTGTCATTGATGGTGATCGCTGAAAACGTGCTGCTGCTAGGCTGCGGATTGTTGAGTGGCGTGCTGTGCGCTGCGGTCGCGATTGCTCCCGCATTTATTGCGCGTGGCGGCAATCTGTCCATTGTCTCACTGTCATTGTTGTTGCTTGCGGTATTGTTGACGGGCCTGGCCGCATCGCTGTTGGCGGTGCTGGCGGCGGTTCGTTCGCCTTTGCTGGCCGCGCTCAGAACGGAATAACATGTCTGAAGGAGGTTTTTTCATGACGGCATTACCCAAACAACGTTTAACGATTGAAGAGTATATTGAACTGGATAAAAACTCTCAGGAGCGGTTCGAGTATTTCGACGGTGAGGTCTTTGCGATGGCTGGTACCAGCCCTGATCACGCCAGAATCAGCGGGCGCACTTACTCCACATTGGAGCGCCTGCTTTCGGTGGGAGACTGTGAGGCGTTCAATTCCGAGGTGCGGATTAAAGTTCCTGCCGCGCTACCTTATCGTTACCCGGATGTCTCGGTCGTCTGCGGCGAACAACTTTACGAAACCATTCAAGGCGTGGAAATGCTGGTCAATCCGGTCTTATTGGTGGAAGTTCTCTCCACCTCAACTGCATCATACGATCTGGACGCCAAATTCACGGAGTATCAATCCATCGAAAGCTTTCGTGAATACCTGTTGATTGCGCAAGACCGCCCACATGTCATCCGTTATGTCCGGCAGGCGCAGGGCTGGCTGCGCACTGAAACCGACGGGCTGGAAAACGAAGTTACGCTCGAATCGCTGAAGGTCAGCCTGCCGCTGAGCGAAGTTTACGCGCGCGTGAAGTTTCCTTCCGCGCAACTGCCGCCGCACATTTTAGGGGAACAAAGTAATGTCATATAGCAAAATCCGAACTGTCATTTTAACCGCTCTTACTTTCACCGCTGCTACGCAAGCCGCGCTATCACAGGACTGGGCACAGTGGCGTGGCGCGAACCGCGATGGCGTAGTAACGGGCTTCGTCGCCCCAAAGGTCTGGCCCGATCAGTTGCGGACGAAATGGAAGGTCGCGGTTGGCATCGGCCATTCGTCGCCGCTGGTCGTCGGCAATCGCATTTATCAGCATTCGCGCCAAGGCGAGAATGAAGTCGTGACGGCGTTCGATCTGGAGACCGGCACACGGGGTTGGCAGGATAGCTATCCGGTTGCTTACGCGATGAACCCGGCGGCGACGGGTCATGGCAAAGGGCCGAAATCCACGCCGGTCTTTGATAACGGCAAACTCTACACACTGGGCATCACCGGCGTCTTTTCGTGTTACGACGCGGCCAACGGCAAGCTGATTTGGCGGAAAGAATTCGCGCAAAAGTTCGGGGCCAAGGCGCCTTTGTTCGGGACTTCGATGTCGCCAGTGGTGGATCGCAGCTTGGTCATTGTTCACGCGGGGGGGAATGACCAGGGTGGAATGGTGGCGATGGATGCGGCAACCGGCGCTGAAAAATGGACATGGGCTGAAGACGGTCCCGGTTACGCTTCGCCGATCATCGTCGAGATGGCGGGCAAACGGCAGGTCATTACGCAATCGCAGAAAAACATCGTCGGCATTTGGGAAGAGAACGGCAGTTTGCTGTGGAAGATTCCCTTCGAAACCGAATACGTGCAGAACATCGTCACGCCCATTGTCTATAACGACCTGCTGATCTTTTCTGGCATTAACAAAGGCGTCTTCGCTGTGCGCGTCAGTTGGAAAGATAACAAGTGGGCGACAGAGACTGTTTGGCAGAACAAGGAAGTTGCGATGTATATGAATTCGCCCGTGCTGGCCGGGAATCTGCTGTTCGGCCTGTCGCACAAAAACAAAGGGCAGTTCTTTTGTCTGGACATAACGAATGGCGGTAAGACCCTGTGGACAGGTGACCCGCGCCAGGGCGAGAACGCAAGCATGCTGATTGCGGGCAATACGCTTTTCGCTCTGACCAACGACGCCGAACTGATTGTCACCAGCACCGCCACCAAAGGCGCAACCCTGATCAAAAAATACAAAGTCGCTGATTCGCCAACCTGGGCGCATCCCGCCATCTTAGGCAAACGCATTCTGGTAAAGGACGAAACGTCGCTGGCGCTGCTTAGCCTTGAGTAAGCGAATGGATCAACCCACCTCACAGCCCATGCCCAACAATGTGTCATTCATATGGGGTATTGGCAGACAGGTCGTTGGCAAATTGCCCATCAAATGGGCCGCGATCTTAGTGCTGTTATGGCTGGCCATGGCGAGCGCGCTGACCATCTCGCGGCTGACGCATCCGGCGTTCGGCGTGCAGGGCGACCTGCCATTGCATTACCACATCACGCGGTCGTACGCGCAGAGCTTTGCCGAAGGCGATCTGCTGCCGCGCTGGGCAGGGTTGCTGGATGGCGGGCGCGGCGATGCGCTGTTTACGTTCTATCCGCCGCTCTGTTATCTGGCCAGCGCGGTATTGGCTAAATTGTTTGGGCTGACCGTGCTTGGCTCAATCAAAGCCGTCACGTTTCTGGCGCTATTGATTGCGCAGGCCAGCGCATACCTAATGGGACGTGAATTCTTTTCGCGGCGACGCAGCTTGATCGTTTCGCTTGGGTTTGTGTTGTTGCCAGCCTATCCGCTGATCTGTTTACACCGCGCGTTTCTGGCTAATGCCTTCGCGTTAAGCTTTGTGCCATTGGCATTGCTGGCGGCGCATCGGCTGCTTAGCGGCACGGAACCGGGAACCGGGTTGGATAGCGAGCGCTTTTTATCGGAAGCACACAGTCGCTACCGCTTCCGATTCCGTACCGCAGTCTTTGCATTTAGCTTCAGCGCAATCCTTCTGACGCATGCGATCTCAGCCTACTTAACCGGGCTGACGATTGGACTGATGGCCCTGGCGTGGCTACCGCGCGCGGGCTGGCGCGGGCTGCTGCGATTGGCGGGCGCGGGCGCGGTGACGCTTCTGCTGACGGCTTTCTTTCTGTGGCCGCAATTGGTCGAAGCCGATTGGGTACAGTTGAAGTTGCAGATCGTTCAGCAGGATTACCGCAACTACTTCCTGTTTGCGCGGGCTTTAGATGCCAGCCGTTACCGGCAGGCATGGGCAGGCGTCAACGACTTCACCAGCTATTTGACGCTGGCGCAGACGGGCGCGGCATTTTTGCTGGCCTGCCTGTGTTGGCCGGTGTGGCGGCGCGATCGGTTGTCTCCGCTGGTTTGGTTTGGGGCTATTCTGACGGGGTTTGGATTGTTGATTTCGCTCCCCGTTTCGGACTTGCTGTGGCGCTACCTGCCCGGCTTGAAGTTCGTTCAGTTCCATTGGCGCTTTCAACCATTCGTGGCAATTGGCTGCGCATTGCTGGCAGCAACGGCGGCGGAATGCTGGCCGCGGATGAGGAAACGGCCAAGGATGCTGCTGGCCGCTGGCCTGACCTGGCTAGTGATTGCCTGCGCCGTATTCACCTTTATGATTGCGCGGTTGGATGAAAAGGGAATTACGCGGGAACAGGTGGCAACACTGCTGGTCGCGCCTAATGCGCAGCCCATCCCTATTGCAGAAGGCAAGCGGCTGCAAAACGAAGATGATCTGAAGTATCTGCCGTACACAGCCAATCAAATCTACTTCCGGCCGCCCGGTTCGGATTTCATGCTGTATCCACCCGCCACCAAGCCCGGCGGTGCAACGTTATTGGATGGCGTGGGGCATGTTGAAACGCGGAAACTGACGAATGCACACCGTGAATTTTTGATCGAGAGCGAGGTACCAACGCCAGCTCGCATCGAAACGTATAAATATCCAAACTGGGTCGCGCGGCTGGATGATCGCGAAATTACAACACAGGCCGAGCCTGAAACCGGTTTGATGCTGCTTGATCTTCCGGCAGGGCGACGGCGGCTGACGTTGGACTTTGAAGTTCACAGCGCCTCGGAGTGGGTGGCGCGCATCGTTTCAATCGTGGCTTGGCTGGCGTTTGCGGCTTGGCTTCTTTTCGGGGCTGCGGTACGGAACCGGGAGCGGTAGC
>JBDSAM010000551.1:0-3987 GCA_039922135.1 Blastocatellia bacterium | reverse complement strand
TCTGTCTGGCCATCTGACCTGGCATCTGAGCGAAACCGACGAGAGCAACGTGCTGAATCAAACTGTTGCGGATGTAGATAAATTCGGCGAGCCATTCGAGAACGTTCTAAATGCCGGAGAAGCTTCGTTGCATAGCGATCTGCTGCTGCATGGGTCAGAAGCCAACGAATCCAATCGAAGGCGGTGCGGGTTGACGCTGCGGTACTGTGCAGCAGACGTGCGCGCGCATTTGGGCTGGAATGAAAAAGGTGTGTTGGTCAGCGGGCGTGATGTTTCAAGTCACTGGGCAAATCCGTCCAGGCCGGAGGCGAACTGATCATTCAGGTTTGGCCGGTTTGCAGCCAACAGCAATCCAACAATGAACAGAAGCAGCATTAATACTTCAGAATCGCCAAAGTTATAGTTGGTTAGAGAGCTAAGAGAAAAGCCTATCAACGCGCCGAACGCGCCCAGCATCAGGCTCGCATTGAAAATATTGCTCTCCTGATTCGCCCGTTTAAATCCGCGCCAAGCCACAATCAGCATTGCGGCAATCAGCCAGCAGTAACAGGCCAATGCGGGCAAGCCACGATCCATTGCGATTTGAATCGGCGTCGAATGCGTGTGCGTGACGTAGCTGCCAGGGAAGCCCCATTCCTGCCAATGCCGTTTGTGTGAATCCATGCCGACACCCAGCAGCGGATGTTGTGGAATTACGCGCAACCCGGCGCGCATGTAACCGATTCTTCGCGCGGTGCTGTCATCGCTGAAACTGGTGGTTGTCTGTCGCCGCGCCGAACCGATGACATAGACGCCAAGCGCGCCCAGCACAAGCGCGGCCATCAGTGCGATCAGTAACGCGCGCCTGCCCACGCTGACCGAAACAATCAAGAGCGCCCCGATAGCAGCCGCAATTACCGCTCTGGATGCTGTCAGCACTAGCGCCAGTCCAAACAAGACAAACAGCACCGCGTAAAGCTGTATCCATAGCCATGATCCGCGTTTTCTTTTCTGCCGTAGACTGGCTGCGAGGCTGGTCAGAATTCCGCCGTACACCAGCAGCGCCAGCATCTGCATCTGTTCGGCATAGGTTAAAAACTGCCGTGAAAATCCCGACACGCGAAATTGGCGGCTGCGCCCACTGGTTGTAATGCCCAGCGGATTTGATTTGGCCTTTAGTTCATCGGTCACCGTCAGCTTCACCGGCACAGGATCGCCCGCATGCAAGGCTTCAATCTCAATCTGCTTGCCCGCACGTTCGCGGCGAATCACCGCATCCGCCGCTTCAGTCGAAAAAACTCGATGCCGTCCAATCATCCAGATCACATCGCCTGGCCGCAGATCGCTTCCGCTCAATGGGCTGTCAACATCAATCGTCGTAATAATCATCCCCCGCCCCCACAACTTTTCCACCAGACTGAAGCCTACGCCGAGCAGGCTGGATACGATCAATAGCCCAACCATCAAATGTACGCTGCGTGAACGCAGATTGGTTGCCATCAGGTAGATCGTCCCAAACAGCACCAGCCCTTTCAGCTTCGGCAAACTGATGGATGGTTCAACTGAAAAGACTGAGGAAAGCACAGTCAATCCGGCAAAGCAGAGTAACGGCAAATCAATGGGCGTGTGAGCAAGATGAAACCTCTGCATCACAACATCGCGGGCAAGCCATAGAATCATCCCAGCGCCCAGGCTGATTTGGGCAGCGGCTATGGAGTGCGGCAGTGAAATGGCAAACAGAAAAAGAAAAAGGATCAATGCCCGATTTAGCCATCGGGCGACTGTAGATTGGGTTTCAATTGCGGAAAGACGGTCAAACAGAATGATGGAATTTGACGAGGTTGGCTGAAGCAATTCAGAAGAGACAGGCCCGTCTTCTTCGTGCGCTTCGTTATTACTTAAACTGGGGTTACCCAAACTATACTTGCCAAAACTCTGGCCGGGGGTCATTGCAGTTTTTGTTCCTTCAAGTCTGTGTTCTGATCAACGCAGCACTATGCCCTGTCCAAGCCGTTCCCTGCAACATCCCCGAACTCTTAGAGTTTGACAAAAAAACAACTACCGTTTCTGTGGTTCGGCCTCATCCAGAAGCTGGCGCTTTTCGTTGTACAGCCCTCGCAGCACTTGTTGCTGAGTCTGATCATTCGGATTGCCGCGAAGCCCTTGGCGGCAAGTGTCGAGTGATTCTTCGATCTTCGTCAGTCGCTGCTCAAAGACGGTTCGGACTTGCGGTTCCCACTTGGATTTATGCTGATTGATTTCAACCAGGCGGCTATTCAAATCGGCCTTAATCTGATTTTCATCAGGCAGCAAGGCGCTCTGCATATCGGCCAGATTAAGCTCGCCGGTCTTGGTATGAGATCCCGGAATCCCAAAGATGCCCACGACCAACAGCACCATCGCCAACGCGCCCGCGCCAATTATTTGCGGGAAATTCAGCCTGAAGTGGCGCTCTTTCAAACGATTCCACCAAGTCTGGGTTGGGAAATCTTCGCGGGTCTTGCGCTCGGAAGCGGGTAACTCTGTTTCCAGTACATTGGCAATTTTCAGCCATACCGCTTGTGGCGGCGTATGCAGTGGCAGTTCGCGAGCGGCGATCTTCAGTTCTGTTAATTCCAATTTCAGAGTCTGGCAGCCGGGGCAGGCATCCAGATGTTCTTCAATCCTGTTTACTTCGCTGTCCGGCATTCCACTGCTTTGGTTCCCATAACCATCTAGATAATCGGACAACGAATCAATTATTGCTCGGCATTCCATACTACTCCCCTTTTTATAGCTACTCACTTTTCATTCCATGACCGATAGCTGATGGTGTGTGAGGATCAACTACCGCCTGCTGTTTTACATCAACGAACGAATCAAATCTTCTTGTTCAGCAGATCGCGCAACTTCATGCGCGCCTTGTGCAATTGCGACTTCGATGTGCCGACGCTTACGCCCAGTGTCCTGGCGATTTCCTCGTGCTCGAAGCCCTCGACATCGTGCATCACAAAGACCGTGCGATACCCGCGCGGCAACTCCCTGATGGCTTTGTCCAGCGCAAGACGGTCAATGTGACGCGGACGTTCGGTGACCGATTGAAGGATGTCCTGCAACTCGCCGATCTCGCCTTCCTCTGTCGTCTTTTCGTATTTCACGCCGCGTTTGCGGAAATGCATCAAGACGTGATTGACCGTTAACCGGTGCAACCAGGTAGTAAAAGCGGATTCGCCGCGAAAACTGCCTATTTTTTTGAAGAGCTGAATGAAGACTTCCTGCGTCAGGTCTTCAGCCTCGGTCGCGTTGGCCAGCATGCGTAAGCACAAACTGTAAACGCGACGATGATGACGCTCATAGAGCGTCTCAAAGGCTTTGATATCTCCACGCGCGGACGCCTGAGCCAAATTGAAATCCGACTTGGCATTGTTAATCCCATTCGCTGTCACGCTACTAATATTGCCCCCGAAGCGGGTATCACGGACTTGATCAGGATTGGCGACGCGGCGTTGCAAAATAAGTAAAGAACTCCGTCGCAGCTCGTCAGTCGGCGTCTGTGATGCCACTCTTAAAAATGCGGTTGCTCTCTCCTGCGGTATTAATCTCCACCGGCACGGTGGTCTCGTGTGAGTTTCAAACGGCGGATTTTTGGTAGGTCAGTCCGCCATAAGGCGCGCCATCATAGCCTATAGGACCTACTGCTACAAAAAGCCGCAATCATTTGAATTGGTCTTAATGGCTAAATCTCATCAAAACTTCGCGTTCGCAATTGGCCACACTGCATTGTAGAATGCGTGTTCGCTGTCGGCAGAGTTTGCCCTATCCAAAGTGCTTATGCGGTCGCAGCAGCGTAGCGATAGCATTAAGCAGGCCCATCAATAATCCAACATTGCCTTCGGGAAATAGTTTTTATGCCACGCATCGGAATCGAATTGAACAATGTCTGCAACCTGGATTGCACGCACTGCTTTCGCAGCATCTATCGCGGCGACGCTGAAAACAACAAAGACCTCTTTTTGCAGCCCGAACTGC
>JBDSAM010000550.1:0-3602 GCA_039922135.1 Blastocatellia bacterium | reverse complement strand
AATTTTCCAATCTTGGTAAGGGCGCGGCGCAAGCCGCGCCCAGCTTTAGCCAGAGGAGCCAATCATTCTAAGCTGATTGCCAATCCGCGCCGGCCATTAAATTGGTGACGGACAAATCTTCATCTATTTCAGGCCAGTGAAGACTATTGCCGCCGCCGCCAATTTCATATTGTTCTCGTTGTTCAGGGGCAGCCTCAGACAAGAGTGGGAACCAGGCAATTGGCGTGCTGATAATGCGTCCGTCAACCAAATGAACATGCATCATCTCATCGTCAAATTTCACCTCTTGCGCCAGGGCGGTTGTCGGCAGATAGGCCCGTCTCAGTTTTGGTCTTTCTTCAACTAAAGTATTCATTCCAAGCTCCTCTCAATTCTGTCTGGTGCTGTTCAATAATCCGTTCAATCTGATTCAGTTCCGAATTGTTGAATCCACGATAGGAAGCCAACTCAATCGGGTCAAGCCAGAATTTTGCTTCATCATCAGCCGCTTTGATATGAATGTGCGGCGGCTCCTGGCGCTCATTGCTGAAAAAGTAAAAGCGATAACGCCCTACCCGTAACACAGTCGGCATATGAACCTCTCTGGCATTCAGTCCCGGCAGTTTTGGATGCTTAACGTCGCCTTGTCAATTCACTTTCCCGCCGCCCAGTGAATCGCGTTCCTGACCAGTCGCTGATAGTTCGGATTCAAGTTTGCGTTTCGGTCATGGCCGAGTTGAATGTAGACGACGCGCGATTTTTCGTATGGGCTGATCCAGGCGACGGGGCCGTCGCTGGTCGCTTCGTCAGTCGTCAGCAGCACTTTGACCTTCGGCGAAATCCATAGGTTTTTGTAGGTTTCATCGTGGATCTGGAATGTCGTGATGCCTTTCAATATCGGATGCTGCATCGCTGGTTTGATCGTCAAATCCACGTCGTGTTTGTAGCTGCCAGCTTTGCCGTTGACCGGCTCGAACAAATATCGCCCGCCAACGACTTCTTCGTACCACCAGGGCCAATCAACGTTGTCACCGATGGCATGGTGAAGCACGACGACGCCTTTGCCGTTTTCGACGAAAGCTTGCAGATTCTTGCGCCGCTTTTCGTCCAGCGTTTTCATCATGTCGTAAAGCACCAGAACGTCTGCGCGTTTTCGGATGTCTCCACCGAAAACCGCCGGATGCGGATCAACGACGGCTTGGATGCTGTCGTCATCGAAGACCGAATAAAACTCCGAATCGTGATCGTGGCCGCCAGTGACAACCAGCGCGCGAACTGCGTCGCTACGTTTCGACTTGGCTTTCCAGGTTGCTTCTTGAGACGAGACTGACCTTTGAACCAAAAGCGAAACGGCGACGACGGCAATCAATAAAGAGATGGCTACCAGTTTTTTCATGTTTCTTCCTTAACTCAACGACCACGGAGCGCGATACTTTTTCGTCATCAACCGCGAGGCTTCAACGTCGCCGATGATCTGTTCTTTGCCGGCATCCCAGCGAATCTTGCGCCCAGTGCGATAAGAGATTGCCGCCAGTTGGCAGGCCGTTGTCGAACGATGGCCTTCTTGCATCGTGCAGTTCGGCTGTTTGCGCGAACGCAGGCATTCGATGAAGTTGCGTTGATGCGTGCCCAAACCAGCGTCCAAACCTTTCGCGCTTTCGACGACGGGTTCTTTTTTGTCCTGCCTGATAATTTTGTAACCGTCACGGTTGAGCAGCATCGTGCCTTCGGTGCCAAAAAACTGTATGCCGTGATCGGATGCGAGGCTGCCGCTGGTAAATGAATTGGCGTGGCGGCAGGAATAAGTCAGCGTGAAGTTTGGAAACTCGAACATCTCTTCCAGCGTGTCCGGTGTGTCGCGCACATCGTTGAGCACGAACTTGCCACCGGCGGCGGTGACGGCAGTCGGCGCTTTAACTCCCATCAAGTGCATCGCCGAATCAATCATATGAACTCCCCAGGTGATGGCCATCCCGCCGCTGTAATCCCAAAAATACAGATACGTGCCGTTGTAACGGTCTTCGTTGAAATCGCGTTTCGGCGCAGGCCCCAGCCAGAAATCGTAATCAACTCCGGCGGGAACCGGGCTGTTCGGTTTGTTTTTCAACTGACGATAACCGCCTTCATAAAACAACTTGTCGTTCCAGGCATTCCAGCAATGCACCGAAGACACTTTGCCCAACTTGCCGGATTGAATGACGTTCAGCGCGTCCAGAAAAAGCGCGCCTGTTCGTTGCTGCAAGCCTACGGAAACGACGCGCCCGGTTTGTTCGGCGGTCTTCACCAACAACTGGCCTTCGTGGATGGTGTGACCGATGGGTTTTTCCAGGTACAGGTCTTTGCCCGCACGCATCGCCGCCAGAGCCGGAATCGCATGCCAGTGATCCGGTGTAGCGATGATGATGGCGTCAACGTCTTTGCGTTCGACGACTCGGCGAAAGTCCGCAACGGCGTCCGGCTTTTGCTGTAATTCGTCGGCGCGCTTCAAACCTTTTTTGAGTTTGGTTTGATCCAGGTCGCAAATGGCTACGGCCTTGGTGTTCGGCGCAGCCAGGCATTCGCGCAGGTCAAGTACGCCCTGGCTGCTGCAACCGATCAGCGCCAATCGAACTGCGTCGTTCGCACCCAGCACCGCCGCGTAACTGCGAGCAGTCAGCGCGGCGGCTGCCGAAGTTTTCAAAAAATTTCGCCGAGTGAAGACCGATGACGGTTTGTTCATAAAGCACCTCCTCGCGTTTCAAGCCAGCAGTTTGTCCACAACCAAGCCCGCCACATCCGTCAGTCGGAAGTCGCGCCCCTGGAACCGGTAAGTCAGCTTTTCGTGATCGAACCCAAGCTGATGCAGCAGGGTGGCGTGCAGGTCATGAACATGAACGCGGTCTTTGACGACGTTGAAGCCCAGGTCGTCGCTTTCACCCAGCGTGATGCCGGGTTTCAAACCGCCGCCCGCCATCCACATTGTGAAGGCGTTCGGGTGATGGTCGCGCCCGTCGCTGCCGCCTTGCACCATCGGCGTGCGTCCGAATTCGCCGCCCCAGATGACCAGCGTGTCTTTGAGCATGCCGCGCTGTTTCAAGTCCTTGACCAGCGCGGCGCAGGCTTGATCGGTAGCCTTGCAATTGTCGGTCAGCCCTTTGACCAAGCTTCCATGCTGGTCCCAGGCCTCGTGATAAATCTGGACGAAGCGCACGCCCTTTTCGACCAGCCGCCGCGCCATCAACGCCGTATTGGCGAACGAAGGTTTGCCCGGTTCAGCGCCATACATCTCCAACACGTGTTTTGGTTCTTTTGAGATGTCCATCAGTTCAGGCGCAGAAGTTTGCATCTTGTAAGCCAGCTCGAAGGAATTGATGCGCGTGGCGATTTCAGGATCGCCCACCGTGTCCAGCCGCATTTGATTCAACTTGTTGATCGTGTCGAGTGAATCGCGCTGTAGTTTGTCGTCCACGCCGCGCGGGTTCGACAGGTACAAGACCGGATCGCCAACGTTGCGGAACTGTACGCCTTGATAAACGGTCGGCAAAAATCCGCTGCCCCAGCAACTGTTGCCGCCGCTCGGGCCTTTTGCGCCAGTGCTGAAAACGACGAAAGCGGGCAGGGATTCGGCTTCGCTGCCCAAGCCG
>JBDSAM010000549.1:0-2747 GCA_039922135.1 Blastocatellia bacterium | reverse complement strand
TATTTGAAGTTTATCTGGAAGGCGATGGGCAAGGGCGGCCCTTCATTGGGCCGCGGCCTATACTGCATTTGACGAATGCATTTTTCGATAGTCCTAACATTCAGGCCAATCAGAGTTTCCTTGAATTGGTCTGCCGTGCGGCGGCGGAGCGCGGCGGTGTAGCACTGGCATTTGATCGCACAACCGATAATGATGGCAATGGTGCTGAAAATAACGCAGCAGCGGCCTTCACGCCACGCTACGGCCTGAGCGCGGATAAACTACAACGCGCGACTGAAAGCTGGCAGTGGCGCGCTGCAATCTTTTCATCAGTTGCCATCAATCTGCCGCGCGTCGGATATCAAATTGGAAGGAGCGAAAGCAGCCCTGCCAAGGTCTTTGAGTTGCTGACTGGATTGTTAGAACTCGCCGCTCAGGCGTCCCTGGAAAAGCGCGTCTTTCTGGAAAAGCTTTTGGCGCGTGGCGAAGCTGGAGCACTGGCCATGCTGGCGATGCGCCCGGATAAAGAGCCATTCCTGCCGCTCAGTTGGACTTCGCATGCCATCTGTTCCGTTGGACTGGCTGAACTGGCGCAATTTGTCACCGGCGAATCCATCGAATCTTCCCTGCAAGCCCAGGAGTTCGCCGCCAGCGTCGTTGCGCATCTCAACACTGAAGCCGAACGGCTTTCGGCGAAACACAAGGTTCGGTTCATACTCGCCGAATCGCGCGATTTGATGGCTCCGCATCGTCTGGCCGGGCTTGATGTCCAGCGTTTTGGTTCGGAGGTCGTCAGCCAAGCTATAAAACGAAACGCCGGGACAACCAGCGAAGAGGAGGTTTTCTATACCAACTCCGCCAAGCTGCCGGTGTCCAGCACTCTCGCTGCGGCCGAGCGGCTTCGGATCGAGGGGTTATTGCAAGGGAAGATGATCTGGGGCGCGACCAGCGATATTTGGCTGGGCCAAACGCTGCCGCCACCTGACCAGCTTGTCGAATTTGTCTCAGAAATATTTCGTCAAACCACAGTCTCTACCATCACCTTTTCCCCTGAATTTACCGTTTGTGCCATCTGCCGCGCCGTCTCGCGCGGTTTGCATGAAGAATGCCCTCAGTGCGGCGCGGCTCAAGTGGATGGGTTGGCGCAAGCCACAAACCGCTACAGCTTTACCTCCAAATGGCCGCAGTGGAAGCGCGCCGAACTGGCCCAACGCAACCACGAATAATTTTGCTCAGCCGCCGCCGTATGCTACTTTTGCCGACTTGAAGATGAGCGGCGAACAACCCGCCATTCAATTCCAAAAACCATCAAATTGAAATCTCAAAACCCGAAATCATAGAAATGCCCAAACGAACTGACATCCGCAAAATTCTGATCATCGGCTCTGGCCCAATCGTTATTGGCCAAGCCTGCGAATTCGACTATTCCGGAACCCAGGCCTGCCGCGCGCTGAAGCAGGAAGGTTTTGAGGTGGTGCTGGTCAACTCCAACCCGGCGACGATTATGACCGATCCGGAACTGGCTGACCGCACTTACGTCGAACCGCTGACCATTGAAGCCGTCACCGCCATCATCGAGCGCGAACGCCCGGATGCCTTGCTGCCGACGGTTGGCGGACAGACTGCTTTGAACTTGACGGTGAAGCTGGCTGAAAGCGGCGTGCTGAAACAGTTCGGCGTGGAATTGATAGGCGCCAAGCTGGAAGCAATCAAGATTGGCGAAGATCGTCTGCTATTCAAGCAGGCAATGGACGAAATCGGATTGCAGATGCCAAAAGCGCGCTTTTGCCACACAGCGCAAGAGGCAGAGGCGGCGGCGGAGGAGATCAGCTTTCCGATCATTATTCGGCCCAGCTTCACGCTGGGTGGCACGGGCGGCGGCATTGCCTACAACTACGAAGAGTTTGAAGAGATCACCGAACGCGGCCTGACGGCTAGCCCGAGCAGCGAAATCCTGGTCGAAGAGTCCATCATTGGTTGGAAAGAGTATGAACTGGAAGTGATGCGTGATTTGGCCGACAACGTCGTCATCATCTGTTCGATTGAAAATTTCGACGCGATGGGTGTCCACACCGGCGATTCAATCACTGTCGCGCCCACGCAAACGCTGACCGACCGCGAATATCAACTGATGCGCGACGCCGCGATCAAAATCATTCGTAAAGTCGGCGTCGAAACCGGCGGTTCGAATATTCAATTTTCGGTTAACCCACGCACCGGTGAACTGCGCGTGATCGAGATGAACCCGCGCGTTTCGCGTTCGTCAGCGCTGGCGTCAAAAGCCACGGGCTTTCCAATTGCCAAGATCGCGGCCAAGCTGGCTGTCGGTTACACGCTGGACGAAATCCCCAATGACATTACCAAGAAGACGCCAGCCTCGTTTGAGCCGACCATTGATTACGTCGTGGTCAAGATTCCGAAATGGGCATTTGAAAAATTCCCTGGCGCTGAAGACACGCTGGGGACGCAGATGAAGTCAGTCGGCGAAGTGATGGCGATCGGCCGCACCTTCAAAGAGGCGTTTCTGAAAGGCGTGCGTTCGCTGGAACGTCGCGGCTCGCCATATGTTGGCTACGTGGATGACGAAACGCTGCGGCGCAAGCTGATTATTCCAAACTCTGAACGTATCCATTACATACATGCGGCGTTCGAACGCGGCTGGACGCTGGACGAATTGCACGAACTGACTAACGTTGACCCGTGGTTCTTGAATCAACTTCGGCAGATCGTTGAATTGCAGAACGAGATTAAAGAAGAAGACTTCGCAT
>JBDSAM010000548.1:0-5411 GCA_039922135.1 Blastocatellia bacterium | reverse complement strand
TCAGCAGGCGGTAGAGAATTATGCGAAATGGATAATCGAGCCAGATAATCGTATCTGCGCGCTGCCATACAATTGAACTGACTTTCGTTGTGTAGTTGCCATCAACGATCCAGGCCGGAGCTTTGGTGGCGGCATCCACCTTTTCAATGAAGATTCCTTTTGGCGTCTCCTGCCAATTCGGATTCCAGTGCAGGGCATCAAGCTCGATGTGCGGTAGGTTGAGAATCCGCGCCAACACTCCGGCAAAAGTTGTCTTGCCAGTACCTGAAGTGCCAATGACAACAATTCGCTTCAGATGCATTCTTGTATCAGCTTCCCGTGAAAACATCAGGGGCGCTTCGTCGGATGATCGAGCTTTACATCCTTCACCTCTGAATCAAAGCGCTTGTAGTCGTTGAACTCAAACACAAAATCATATTTTGTCCCGAGCAAAGCCGGATGTGCGGTTCCATTCATTCGCCCCACACGCGGCAGCCAGTGACCATCCGGCAATCGCATCTGTTCGTAAACGAATGCCGGATTGCCGGAGCGCGTTGCGGCTGTGCGCGGCCAGCCTTCAACGCGCACCAGCACTTTGTCGGTGGCATCTATCCAGATGGTGCCAGCGCTTTGCGCCAGATACCGTTCTTCTTTTTCAAAGCTCGCGCCCACTTTGGGCCTGAAGTTGAGCGCGACGGCTTCACGCCCCTCGATCATTTCGCGACGCGGCGAATCAAAGTCACCGCTTTTCATCAGCGTTCTGACATCCAAACTGATACTACTGAGAAACGAGCCTGCATTGATCCTGAAATACACGCCAATGCTTTTTTCGTTTGTTTTGTCGAGGTTCTTTGCCTCAGTTTGTTGCTTCTGCGCTTCATCTTCCGCCTTCAGCAATCGCTCTGTCGCTTTCTGCCGTTCGCGTTCAAGCCTTTCGGGCGTGAAGGGACGATCATTCTCTTTGGTTTTGATCAGGACGAACTTTGTTTCGCCTTTGCGCTTCAGCGTCGGGAAATAGGCTTCAAACGTTTCGGACTCTTCAGTGATGCGGCCTTTCTTATCCGCGCTGCGCTGCACCGTTCGCAGGGTGTAGGTGTATTCGGACAGCAGCTTTGCCGCTTTGCCGTTGCCCAGCGCATTTTCGATCAGTTCGGGAATGTTGACCGCTTCGCCGCTACCAGCGGGCGTGGACTGCGCTTGTGCCGCGACGGCGCAGAGCAAACAGAGCAAACAGAGACTGGTTAGCAGCAGCAGTGTTCTCATTCAGCTTTCCCGAACCGATGATCTTCAAAATAAAACGCCGGGCCGCAGACCAGCAGAATTCGCATCATTTGCGCGCCCGTGTTGGTCAGCGTGTGCCGATGGTGTTTGGGAATGTAGACGGCATCGCCCGCGCCGACTTCGCGCGTTTCGTCGCCCACGGTCATGCGGCCCGCGCCTTCCAGAATGTAATAAACCTCTTCCAGCACCTCGTGATGATGCGGCGAGACGCTTTTGCCTGGTGGCAATAACTCTTCGGCCAGACTGCACTGTGTGATGGGCGAAGTCGTGCGGTCAATTAGCGGACGGATTTCCGAACCGTGCGGCGTATGCAGGATTTTTGAATCGCGGCGATTGACGATCAGCATAACTAACAGAACCGGAAAAATACCTCATCCACGAAGTACACGAAGCAGCACGAAGGAAGGTCACGTATATTGTTTTTCCTCTTCGTGATTCTTCGTGTACTTCGTGGATGAGATTGCTTTCTTAAACTGAAGCCAACACCTTTTCCAGAAATTCGCGGTTGGCGCGGGCATTGGCGGTTGTCTCTTCGGGCGTTGCGCCGATCTTGCAGCATTCAACCATCAGCGGGCCTTTGAATCCGGCGCTCTTCAGCGTTTTGAACACGCCCGCGAAATCCACTTTGCCAGTGCCGAACTGAATCATGACTTCACTTTTGACGCCGCCGCAGTCTTTGACGCAGAAGCCTGTGACGTGCTGGGCGATGGGCTTCAACTCTTCAATCGGGTCTTTGCCTGTGTAATAAATAATATTGCCCGCGTCGTACCAGATTTTGAAGTTCGGGTGGTTGACCTCTTTCA
The DNA here is from genome assembly GCA_039922135.1 of Blastocatellia bacterium. GTDB lineage: Bacteria > Acidobacteriota > Blastocatellia > RBC074 > RBC074 > RBC074. Next base: position 3,348 of record JBDSAM010000548.1, on the reverse strand, counting down.
TCGCACGCAGGATTTCATCCGAAGCGCCGCTGCCGCCGCCGTGCGGTTTCATCACCAGCTTGATGCCCTTGTCCTTGGCATAGGCCGCCGCGTCGCCCATCACCTTGTAAAAGTGCGGAAGCTCTTCCAGCTTGTCCACGCCAAAGCTGAGCACGTATTCCAGCGATAGAAACTTCGCGTTGTCTATCTGCTTGCGGACTTGTTTGATCGAATCTTCCAGCGGAATGTTGTGGCGCGAACCCAGCGCGCCCATATTCGCTTTTAGGCCGCTGGCGGCAATGCGCTTCTTCAAACCATCCAGATACTCCGGCGTCGCGTCGGCAGAGATGAATTGTTCGTCCTTCGTGCGGCTGAGCAAGCCAGTAGTTTTGTAGCCCGCGGCTTTGGTCTGCTTCAGCGTTTCATCGAACGACCATTTCGTCCACGGGCGATTGAAACAGCCGACGGGCCAATTAACCTTGGCTTCGGCGGTGAAATCCAGCGCTGCGGTGGCAGCGGTGACAAGAGCGGTTTGTTGAATGAATTTGCGTCGGTTCATGCTTTGTCCTTTCTTTATGTTCACCTCTTGTTGCCAGGCATTCCCGGAATCTCCATCTTCTTGTAATCCGACGGCACGGCGAACAGGGAATCGTCCAGCGTCTTTCGTTCGACGTTGGTTACTTCCATGATCATTTTTGATTGGCCGTTTTCGATTTGGGACATCTTCATCGGGAATGCGCCGCTTTCGGCAAACTTCAGGAATTCGGGATTGGCTTGAATCTGCGCTTTCGCCTGTTCGTCCAGCCCCAGGGTTTTCAGTTGATCCAGGATGCTGCCGGTTTGGCCCAGCCCTTTAGCCAGACAGACATCGGTCTGTTTTTTGCTGCCCATCAGCCAATGCTGGCAGGAGTAACCTGCAACGGTTTCGGTCTGGCCGGTGTTCGTGACTTTGTACAGATCGCCTGTGTTGGCTTCTCCGGATATCTTCGCCGCTGCATCAGCCATCTCTTTGAATTTGCCGCTGTCTTGATTCATGGACATGTAGGTTTTCGTCTGCGGCATCAGCATTATGTTGGTCCCGGCGGACAAATCCATCAAGACGACTCCCATTGCCGAACCTCCCTGCGCAAGCTGTGTTTCCACGCGAATGCGCGGGCCTTTGATGGCGTAATGCGCTTCCATCGGTCGTTCGCTGCCGGGCATCATCTTGGCTGTGATTGTGCCTTCAAATTTGCCGCCGCCGGATACGGTAGCGGATGACGAAGATGCAGGCGTGGTTGATGACGACGAGGAATCTTTGCTGCACGCGGTGGCCAGCGAGGCGAAAAGTAACAGAGAGAGAAACGATATAATTTTGAGGGATTGAGGGAAGAAGTGAATACGAGAAACTGCCAATCGAATCATTGCACATCCTTTTCTTGAGTTGTGGAGTGCTGCGGCTTGACGCAGCTTTTGCGTTCGCTGGCAGGCCATTATTGGGATAGATGGCTTGGCGGCTAACGAAAAGCGGTGTCGAGCCACCGCACTTCAAAGTCTGGTTACTTTTGCGTCAGGGCTTTGACCTTTAGGGGTAGGCCCAGAATGTTGATGAAACCAGCGGCGTCCTTCTGGTCATAGCTTGCGCCCATCATGAAAGAAGCCAGATCGGGACGATAGAGCGTGTTCGGCGACGTGCGACCGGCGACCATGACATTGCCTTTGTAAAGCTTCAGCTTGCAGGTGCCGCTGACTCCATGCATCAAACTGTTAACGAAAGCGTCGAGCGCTTCGCGCAAGGGAGTGAACCATTGGCCGAAGTAGACCATCTCGGCGTACTTGTGCGCGACGACTTCTTTGTAATGCGCCGATTCGCGATCCAGGCAAAGCGATTCCAGTTCGCGCAGCGCTGCCAGCAGCAAGGTGCCGCCCGGCGTTTCATACACGCCGCGCGATTTCATCCCGACCAAACGGTTTTCCACCAGATCAATGCGCCCGCAGCCGTGCCGCCCGCCGATTTCATTCAGCTTTTCCAGCAGCGGAATCGGATCGAGGGCTTCGCCGTTAACGCTGACCGGGATACCGCTTTCAAACCCGATCTCGACGTATTCCGGTGTGTCCGGCGCTTTGAAAGGCGAGACCGTCAGTTCAAACATCGCTTCGTCGGGTTCATTGGCTGGGTCTTCCAGAATGCCGCCTTCGTGCGACAGGTGCCAGATGTTGCGGTCATGCGAATAGATTTTTTCGCGGCTGGCGGTGATCGGAATTTTGCGTTCGGTAGCGTAATCAATCGCGTCTTCGCGCGAAACGATGTCCCATTCGCGCCACGGGGCGATGACTTCCATTTCCGGGGCCAGCGCCTTGAAGGTCAATTCAAAACGAACCTGATCGTTGCCTTTGCCTGTGCAACCGTGCGCCAGCGCCGTGCAGCCGGTTTGTTTGGCGATCTCGACTTGACGCTTGGCAATCACTGGCCGCGCGAACGAAGTGCCGAGCAGATATTTGTGTTCGTAAACGGCACCGGCTTTCAGCGTCGGCCAGATGTATTCGGTGATGAATTCGTGGCGCAGGTCTTCGACGTAACATTCAACTGCGCCGGTCTTCAGTGCTTTTTCAGTCAGGCCATCCAGCTCTTCGGCTTGGCCAACATCGCCCGCAATGGCGATGACTTCGCAAGAGTAGTTTTCTTTCAGCCAGGGAATGATGATCGAGGTATCGAGTCCGCCCGAATAGGCCAGTGCGACTCGTTTGACGGCATTAGTCATTTGCGTTGTTTGCCTCCGGAGAAAATCTGTTGGTTTAAATTGATCGGGGATTATACACACGGCTTTGCAGAAATCGTAGGTTGCTGTTGCAGGCAATACGAAATTGGCGGCCGTATAAATTTGGTGATTTACACATCTTTGTGGCCTGTGTTAAAAGATGCGCCGTGCCCATCTTTGAAAGTCTTCGGTAATCCGTAAACGAAACGCGAACCGACCCTCTCGCTTTCGTTTTCCCAATAAAAATTCGTTGTTCCAAAATCGTTGACTAATCTCCCTGTGTGTCTTTCTGAATATGAATGACCACTGCACACAGCGGCATCGTTTCCATCACGCCTTCAGAATCTGCATTTAGCAGCCTTCTCACCCTGAGCGCGTGAATCAATCCACCAGCATCCCGCAACACGCCTGATGTCAGGCGCGGGGAAAGGTCTGCCCGCGCGTCAAGAGAAGATGGAGCAAAATTCATGGTGCCAACCATTGACCGTCCTTTGTCTATTAGTCTGTTTCGATCCCGCTTAATCTGCCTTTGCTGTTTTCTGCTGACTATTTCGTTTTCCGCGTGGGCACAAACGCCCACGCTAGATAGCGAAGAGCAGGCTGTGTTGAAGCTGATCAACGATTACCGCGC
>JBDSAM010000547.1:0-3471 GCA_039922135.1 Blastocatellia bacterium | reverse complement strand
GGCTTTTCCCGTGGAGCATTGGCCTACCGCTGCTGGGTTCGCAACGGCCCGGAATAGATCGTGGCGCTGACCGGAGGCGGCTGATCAATCTGTACTTGTGGCTGTGGGCAGGGATGATTTTGATCTTCTTCAATCTTTCGACCAGTCAGGAATATTACACCTTCCCAGCCTACGCTCCGCTGGCATTGCTGCTGGGCGCGGCCTTCTCGAGTGTAGAAGAGAGACCGGCGGCACGTAGATATTTGCTGCGGGCACAAGGAGTATTGAGTGTTTCCGGACTGATCATCGCCGCAGTGCTGGGTAGCTTGGTCTGGAAGGCGCGGCATATTCCGTCAACGGGCGATTTGTCGGACTTGCTCAATCAAGCTCCTGCGAGTTCGGATCAATATATGCTTTCGCTTGGCCATTTCTTCGACCTGACGGCGAACGCGTTCGCCGTCTTGCGGGTACCGGCGATTGGGGCGGCTCTGACATTAAGTATCGGCCTGCCGCTGGCGTTCTGGTTTCGCAGGCAGCGCCAGCCTTCACAGGCGGCGGCGGTAATGGTCGTTACAATGGGGTTGATGTTCATTTGGGCGAATCTGGCGCAACAGAAGTTCGATCCGGTACTGTCGTCTCGTGTGCTGGCCGACGAAATTCAAAAGCGTTGGGAGCCGGGAGCCAAAATCGTTTTTAACGGCGAATACGAGACTGGTTCATCCATCGCGTTTTATACCAACGAAGGAATTTTGTTGCTCAATGGCCGCGTGACGGGAATGGCATTCGGCTCGACTTATGCTGACGCGCCGCCGGTTTTTCTAGAGGCCGCGGACGTTCGGCGCTTGTGGCAGGGCGAACAGCGAATTTTCTTGTTCTCCGGAGACAAAGAGAAAGAGACTGCCCTAAAGGCTGTCGAAGGGCTGCCGCTTTATCCGCTGGCCAGTCGCGGAGGTAAGAGCGTCATGACAAACAAGCCGTAAGGGAGGCAACCATGCCTGATAAACAAAAAGCCATCGAAAAAGAGATCGCTGATCTCCGCCGCCAGATCAATGAGCATGACTACAGCTATTATGTGCTAAATAATTCGACCGTTGCCGATGCTGAATACGATGCGCTGATGCGGCGGCTGAAAGACCTGGAAACTGCACACCCTGAACTCATCACACCCGACAGCCCAACGCAACGCGTATCTGGACAACTGGCAGAAGGTTTTGACGATTACTTCCACAACCGTCCAATGCTCTCGCTCGACAACAGCTACAGCATTGAAGACCTGCGCGATTGGGCGCGGCGATGCGAAAAGCTGGCAGAAGCGCGCGCGTTTGATTACGTGGCGGAATTGAAGATTGATGGATTGAGTTTGTCGCTGATCTACGAAAATGGCCTGTTGGCGCGCGCCGTAACGCGCGGCGACGGTGTTCGCGGCGAAGTCGTGACAAACAATGCCAAAACAATCAGGTCAGTTCCAATGCGGATCAAGAGTGACGGAGCGACGGGGCGATGGGGCGATGGGAAGAATGAAATTGAAGTGCGCGGAGAAGTCTATTCGCCGCACGAAGCTTTTGAGCGCGTTAATCGAGAGCGCGCTGAACAGGAACTTCCTGTCTTCGCCAATCCGCGCAATGCGGCTTCGGGCGCTATGCGGCAGCTTGATCCGCAAGCCGTCGCTGATCGTCGTCTTGATATTTTCTGTTACCAATTGCTGTTTGATGGCAATCCGGCATTCGCCAATCACGTTGAATCTTTGGAATGGATGGCCGGGCACGGCTTCAAGGTCAATCAACACCACAAGCACTGCAAAACCATCGAAGAGGTGGTTGATTACTGCAATGAATGGGATACGAAACGTGACGGCCTGAATTATGAGACTGATGGAATTGTCATCAAGATCAATCAAGTCGCGATTCAGGATGAACTTGGCGCAACGACCAAATCGCCTCGCTGGGCAATTGCTTATAAATTTCCGGCCCGGCAGGCTTCAACGCAACTGCAAGACGTGATCTATCAAGTGGGCCGCACGGGAGCCATTACGCCAGTGGCGGTGCTTGAAGCCGTGCTGCTCGCCGGGACAACCGTTTCCCGCGCCAGCTTGCACAATGCCGACGAGATGAAGCGACTGGGCGTGATGCGTGGTGATTTCGTTTTCATTGAAAAAAGCGGCGAAATCATACCGCAAGTCATCAAGGTCATTACTGAACGCCGCACCGGCAACGAGACAGAGTTTGAATTTCCCACGCATTGCCCGGTGTGCGAAACCAGGCTGGTGAAACCTGACGATGAGGCGGTCACCCGCTGCCCAAACGTGGAATGCCCAGCAAAGGTACGCGCCGGGATTTTGCATTTTTCTGCGCGCCGTGCGATGCGCATCGAAGGTCTGGGTGAAGCACTGGTCGAGCAATTAACTTCGTCGCGCGTGTTGAGAGACAAGAAAGACGAGTTTGCGAACAATACTGGCAGCTCTCCGGCGGCGCTGCCGCCCTTGGTTCGAGACGTTGCCGACTTGTATAAACTTGCCGAGCAACGGGACGAACTGATCGCTTTGGAAAGAATGGGGCAGAAATCCGCTGATAATTTGCTGGGGCAGATCAAGGCGAGTAAAGACGCAGGACTAGCACGACTGATTTATGGTCTTGGCATTCGCCATGTGGGTGAACGCACGGCGGTCATTCTGGCGAAACATTACGGTAGCCTGGAAAAACTTGCGTCGGCTTCAAACGAAGCGTTGGCACAAATTTTCGAGGTTGGAGACGTAGTCGCTGCTTCGGTCTTCGATTGGTTTCATCAACCGCGCAATCAGGAATTGCTTGGGCGGCTGAAAGCCGCAGGCGTCAAAATGGAAGTTGCCCAAACCGCCGCCGAAGCCATCCCGCGAATTTTTGAGGGGAAGACGTTTGTGTTGACGGGAACACTGCCGACCTTGAAAAGAGAAGACGCCAAAAATTTTATTGAGGCCAGAGCTGGAAGAGTGAGTGGTTCTGTCAGCAAGAAGACCGACTACCTTGTGGCGGGAGATGATCCTGGTTCGAAGCTCGACAAAGCCCTGAGCTTGGGGGTTGCCGTTTTGAGTGAAAACGATCTTTTGTGTCTAGGACAATAAGTGGGACGGAGTTTGAATCGCGAATAAAACGTGTTTCTCATCAATAGACAAAAAATTCGTTAATTAAAATTACCGGCTTCTACTAGATGGGGTATGTAAACTAAAGATTCCAGATGGTTTTAGGCCTGAGTAAAGACTTGGATTTATATTCGTTTGGCATATTGACCGCTAAGGGGTGTCTAGGTACAATTCTCAGCAACTAGCAGCGGTAAATACCCTAATGGCTGAGGACGCTGCTGAACCGGGGGACCGAAAGGTCCCCCACTATTTTTTAGGGCCAAAGAAATCTCAGTATCTGATCTGCACTCGATAACTCAACACAGCTTCTCCATCTTTCGTCACCGGCACATTGACCCGAGCCGCAAACGCAGCAGTCTTCTCTGCCTGGAAACTTG
>JBDSAM010000546.1:0-2668 GCA_039922135.1 Blastocatellia bacterium | reverse complement strand
CGTTGATCCGGTGAATGACACCAATCGCACATCGCGATGCGTGGTCAGGGGGGCGCCTGCGTCTTTGCCAACTCCCATCACAATGTTAATGACGCCGGGCGGAATGCCCGCTGCTTCAGCAGCCTTGACCAGATTGACAGTCGAAAGTGGCGTGTCTTCGGCAGGTTTGATGACCAGCGTATTGCCGCAAACCAGGGCAGGCATCATCTTCCACGAAGGAATCGCCATCGGGAAATTCCACGGCGTAATCATCGCGCACAGGCCAACAGGTTGGCGGACGCACATCGCCATTTTGTTCTGCAATTCCGAAGGCGTCGTGTATCCATGCAGGCGGCGGCCTTCCCCAGCAGCGTAAAACGTCATGTCAATTGCTTCCTGCACGTCACCACGCGTCTCTTTCAAGACCTTGCCCATCTCACGCGTCATCTCGATGGAGTATTGCTCTTTACGATCCATCAGAATCTGGCCGAGTTTGTAAAGCATCTCCGCGCGCTTCGGCGCAGGTGTCGCTTTCCATTTTGGAAAGGCTTCGCGGGCGGCGGCAACAGCGGCGTTAACGTCCGCTTCGGTCGAAGCAGGGAACAGGCCCACCAGTTCACGCGTGTCCGCAGGGTTCCAATTTTCAATCATCTTGCCGCTGGCAGGTTTCACCCAGCGGCCCCCGATATAGTTTTTGTAGAGTTCAGCTTTCGTGATGGTTTTTGCTTGAGCCATAAAGACGTTTCTATAATTTCAATTGTGAGCTTTAAGAAGCCAACTTCAGATCAGTTCATCAGGCGATTGCCATAGCGCCGCAATCGGGCAGCTTGCGTTGCTGTTTGGGTTTTGAGGTTATTGTTTTGCGCTCTCGTGCCGTCGGGTGCTGCGTGACAGAGCAGGCAACTGACGCGTGCATCGCGCCATTTGCCTGGGTGTTTGTGCTGGCGCTCCAATTCCTCAAACTTCGAGGGCAGGTGACACTTCAGACAATCTTCGCGCGCTTTGACCGCAGCGTGTTCAGGGATGGCTGACATAGCTTTCGCCTTGTTTTTCGTGGATAGGAAATAGAGACCGCCGACAACTGCGATCACGATAAGGATAAAAACCAAGTCGCGAGATTTCATTGAAATTCACCGAAGAGTAGGATTGAGTTTGCCTGATCTAATTGGCGACTGTAACAAACCGTTTAAGTATGTGTCTAGCGCCTGTTTGGCGAATTCTACATGCGCTGAATCGTTAGATAGGAAATTGGCGTGACAAAGTCTGGAAGGAGAAAATACAGGGAGCGGCAGCATTCGCCGTCGCCCCTGGATTTTCAAGGCTCGTAATTCAAATTCGGCGACAGCCAGCGTTCCACCTCTCTCAACTCCATCTCTTTGCGCCGGGCGTAATCTTCCACCTGATCGCGTTCAATCTTGCCGACGACAAAGTATTGTGAATCAGGATGACCGAAATACCAGCCGCTGACGGAGCTTGCCGGGAACATCGCAAAGCTTTCGGTCAGATAAATGCCTGTGCTCTTCTCGGCTTCCAGCAACTCAAACAACTTTTGCTTTTCGGTGTGATCGGGGCAGGCTGGATAACCAGGCGCGGGGCGAATGCCGCGATATTTCTCTTTGATCAATTCTTCGGGACCGAAGCTTTCACTGCGACCGTAGCCCCAATCTTCGCGCGCCCGTTTGTGCAGCAGTTCGGCGAAAGCTTCGGCCAGACGGTCAGCCAAGGCTTTGGCCATAATCGAATTGTAATCGTCGTGATCCTTCTCAAATTTGGCACACAACTCATCTAAACCAATGCCAGCGGTGACGGCGAAGGCACCTAAAGAATCAATCCGGCCTGATTCGCGCGGCGCAATGAAATCGCTGAGCGCCTGGTTGAACTGGCCTTCGCGCTTTTCCGCTTGCTGGCGCAGCGTGCAAACCGTTGTCAGCACGTGGTCGCGCGCTTCACTAGCATAAAGTTCAATATCATCGCCAACTGAGTTCGCGGGCCAGAAACCATACACGCCATTCGCCCGCAGTGAGCGTCGGCTGACGATCTGTTCCAGCAGCTTCTGCCCGTCTTCATAAAGCTTGCGCGCCTGCACACCGATCTTCGCGTCGTCCAAAATGCGCGGAAAGACACCCGCCAGTTCCCAGGTGTGAAAGAACGGCGACCAATCAATGTATGGCACAATCTCTTCCAGCTTGTAATTTTTCAGAAGCCGCGTGCCGATGAACTCTGGCTTGGCGATTTCGGTCGTCGCCCAATCAATTGGCGTGTGGTTTGCGCGGGCTTTTTCAATCGGCAGAATGACGCGCTGTTCTTTGCTGGCTTCATGCATCTCGCGGTCGCGCTGCTGTTGCTGCTGGTTTTTCAATGCGAAGTTCGCGCGGTGATCGTCACTGATTAGCGCGCCGACAACCGGCACCGCACGCGAAGCGTCCAGCACGTGAACCACTGGCGGTTCGTAATGATGGGCAATTTTGACAGCCGTATGAACCCGCGAAGTCGTCGCGCCTCCAATCAGCAGCGGAATCGTGAAACCCTGGCGCTGCATCTCGCGTGCAACGTGCTGCATTTCATCCAATGAAGGTGTAATCAATCCGCTCAGGCCAATCACATCTACATTATGTTTCACTGCTTCATCCAATATTTTATCACATGGAACCATCACACCCAAATCAATAATTTCATACCCATTACAGGC
>JBDSAM010000545.1:0-9615 GCA_039922135.1 Blastocatellia bacterium | reverse complement strand
CATTTGGTTTCTGGCGCGAGCGGACGCATTCGATAAAGTTTTGGGTGTGCAGGTCGGTGGTGTCTCTTCCCTGAACTCGTTTCGGTTCCATCCGCCAGGCGTCAATCGGCTTGCCGCGCTCTTTGGCCGTCATCGCTGTTTTGAGGGGTTCGGGATAGATTTCAAAGCCGATGCGGTCAGCGATCAGCGTGCCGTTCGTGCCGTAATAGGCCTCGCCGTTCGGACGGTCGTCCGCTCCGCGCGCTCCGTAATAATTCATCCCCGGCGTGCGCCCGCCCGCGCCGTGTGCGTTGAGATTGCAGCTTTCGTAGCTGAGGATGAAGTTGCCCGTTTGCGGACGCTCGAATTCATAAGTCACCTGCAACATGTCCGGCACGTCACCGGCGTCTTTCAGCGTGAACCTGCCACCTGCAGCGACGACGGTCTTGGGCGCTTCGACGCCCATAATCTGCTGCACGGTGTCCAGGCGGTGTGTGCCGTAATCGGTCATCGTGCCGCCAGCATAATCATAGAAGTTCCGAAACGTCGAAAGAAAACGCGCGCGGTTGAACGGAACCTTTGGCGCGGGGCCAAGGTAGAAGTCCCAATCCAAGCCTTCGGGCACGGGTTCGTCGGGCGGCTTGCCTACGCCGTTGGGCGTGATGTTGCTGTAATTCCAAACGCGCACGAAGCGCACTTCGCCCAGTTCGCCCGATTGAATGATGCGCTGGACTTCGCGGTAATGTGGCGCGCTGCGGTGCTGGGTGCCGGTTTGGACTATGCGGTTGTAGCGGCGCGCGGCTCGAACCATCAGGCGACCTTCGCGGACGTTGTGCGCCAGCGGCTTTTCAACATACACATCCTTGCTCGCCTGACAGGCCAATACAGTGATGGCGGCATGCCAATGGTCGGGTGTGGCGATGTGAACCGCATCTAAGCTTTTCTGTTCCAGCAGCTTTCTGAAATCGCCAAACTTGCCAGCCGTTGTGCCCGCCCACGCTTGGGCTTCTATGGCGTTCGTTTCGTACACATCGCAGACGGCACCGTATTCGACGCCGGGAACCTGCCGCATCAGCGCCGCCACTTGCCGCCCACGCCCGCCACAGCCGATCAAACCTACGTTGACGCGCTCATTCGCGCCAACCACTCGCGAGTAGGAAGTCGCTGTTGTCGAAATGACTGCCGTTTGCTGAATCGCTCGTTGAATGAACTCGCGTCTTTTCATATCCAGTCAGGCCTCAGCTTCGCCGCAGTTGTTCGTAAATTTCATCGGCGCAACGTGATGCCAATGCCATCACCGTCAGTGTTGGATTCTTTTCGGAAAAATCTATGAAGCCGCTGCCGTCAGCGACGAACAGGTTTGCGACATCATGCGATTGCAGGAACGGCGTCAGCACCGACGTTTTCGGATCGTTGCCCATCTTGCAGGTGCCAACCCAATGAACGCTGTCTGAGCCGGGTTGCTGATTTATGTTGGTGATGACGCCGCCGCTGGCTTCGATGATTTCGCAAATCTTCTCGGTCGCGTCTTTGGAGATCGCCAGGTCTTCGGTGGTCAGTTGATGGTGAATCTTCGGCACGGGCAAACCGTAAATGTCTTTCACCTGCGGGTCGAGTTCGACGAAGCGCTCCGGCGAAGGAACCATGCCATTCTGCGAGTACAGGCTAATCAGCGCCGGAGCGCGTTCGCGCGCGCGGCGTTTGAAGCCTGCGCCGAAGCTTTCGATATTCGCGCCAAACATTGGATTGGAACTGCTGACGCGCGAACCGGAATCCACAATAATGTGATAGCCCTTTGGGAAATGGGGATGCGGTTTTTCCCAGTAAAACGACGAGATGTAGGCGTGACCGCTTTCGGTTCCGTCGTCATTGTAAGGTTCGTTGCCGACCAACGATTTCAGATACCCTTGCGCGCCCGAACTGGTATGCGTGATCAGGTTCTTGCCCACCAAGCCGCTGGAATTGGCCAGGCCATTTGGGAAGTGGGCCGACTTCGACATGAGCAACAACCGCGCCGATTCAATCGGGCCGCAAGCCAGCACGATCTTCTTCGCTCTGACCTCGTAACTTTGCCGCGTTTGCGCATCGAAATAACGGACGCCAGTGACGGTTTTGCCATCTTTGCTGACGATGACTTCAGCGGCGTTGGCGTACAGAATCAGCTTGCATTTGCCGGTCTTCAGCGCGCGCGGCATCGCGGTATTAGCCGATGTGTACTTTGCGTCAACGTCGCAACCGCGCATGCAGTGGCCGCAGTAATGACAGACTGGGCGCTTGGATTCATGGCGTTCGGTCAGGATGGCTTTGCGCGAAGTAATCATCCGAAACTTTTTCGAATCCAGTTTGTCGCAGCCTTTTTTGATTTGGTGTGAAGCGCAGTTCCACGCCAGCGGTTTCAGAAACACTCCGTCCGGCACGTTCGGATGATGATCGTAATTGCCGGTCACGCCCATCAACCGTTCCATCCGGTCGTAATACGGCGACAGCTCTTCGTACTTGACCGGCCACGTCGCGAAATCGAAGGGGCTGTTGCGCCAACTTAATCCTGCCCACAGCAGCGTCTTGCCGCCGACGGCTTTGGTCAGGAAGTGATCAAAGCGCTGGTTTCCCGCTTTGGTGAAAGGCTCTTTGGTGCGATCCACGGTCAGATGTTTGCGCGGGTCCCAGCCTTTGCCGTTCTTCGGCAATTCGTAAGGCATCGTGTGGCTGTAAAAATCCTTCGTCGGATCAATCCACTTGCCCGCTTCCAGCACAACGACCGAAGCGCCGCGTTCGGCCAATTGCATTGCGACAACGCCGCCTGCCGCGCCGGAACCGACGACGCAGACATCATAGGTTTGGGAATCTTGAATCATCTATATCTGCTCCATTTCTACTTTTTCGCCTGCTCACGCGGAGCGGTGACCATCGGAAAATCGTCCGTGCGGAATGGAGAAGCAGGAAGGCCCGCCCGATTCCACAGATTAACCATCGGGTAATTTTCCCAACCGAAGCGCACAGCCATGGGCTGCGCGACTTGCGGGCTGGTGACGATGATCTTGTCGCCTTTGATTTCGGCATCGGCGGGAACAAAAACTTGATCGGCGCCCGCGATGGCAAAGCCAGCCAGCTTCTCACCTTTTGCTATTAGGCCACCGCTCACGTGTGTAAAGCTCAGGACGGCGCGATTGCCGTCGAGCTTCAGACCGGAATACACCGGGCCGGAGTATTCGATCTTTTCGCCATAAGCAATGGCGCGCGCAGCCAACGCCAGCCGTTCCCCCACGGGGCGTTTCTGTTTGGGGTGTATGTCTTTTTCTTCGCCGACATCTGTAATGACAGCCATTCCAGTCTTCGGCAATTTCAACGTCAGCGATTGTGCTTCGCGCAGTTCCGGCCAGGTGCCCGCCGCGGGAGGTGCGTATGGCGCAAGCTGAACAAACAGGAACGCGAGTTCGGTTCCCCACGCCTTACGCCAATCCAGAATCATTGCCGGGAAGATCGAACGATATTCATAAGCCCGCGTGGCGTTCGATTCGCCTTGGTACCAGATTGCACCGCGCATCGCGTATGGCACCAACGGCGCAATCATTCCGTTGTACAAGCCTACGGGACGATTCTGATGTTCCGGTCCCATCGGTTTGGCGGGTGCCGCCGGTGCTGGTTTGCCGATGGCTTTGGCATAATCGGCTTCCTGTTTGTACTTCTCCACTGCGGCTTCCCACCTGGCTTTGTTTTCAGGCCAGGCGGCGACGGCTTTGGCGTAGCTGGCACGAATGCCCGCGAAATTCGCATCGCTGGCGACAACATCACCGCTCGTCCAGGACTCAGAAGGCGTGCCACCGTACGAAGAGTTGATCAAGCCGACCGGTACCCCTTGCCGCGCCAATTGCAGCGCGCGACCGAAGAAATATCCAACGGCGGAAAAGCTGGCGACGGTTCCGGGCGAACATTCCTGCCAGTTGCCTTTGACATCGGCGATGGGCGCATCCTGCGGGTTGCGCGGCACGGTGAACAAGCGAATCTTCGGAAAGCTGGCCGCTGCGATGTCTTCTTTTGCATTGCTGGTTTGGTTCATCCGAAATTCCATATTGGATTGGCCGCTGCACAACCAGACTTCGCCGACCAGCAGATTTTTGATCGTCACCGTATTTGCGCCGCTGATCTTCATTTCGAACGGGCCACCCGCTTTCAAGCTTTTCAGCGTGACCATCCATTTGCCATTGGCAGTGACGGCGGAAAGCGTTTGACCTTGAAATTCGACCGTCACCTTTTCGCCATCTTCTGCCCAGCCCCAGACGGGCACGGGCATCCCCTGCTGCAAAACCGCGCCATCAGAAAACAGCGATGCCGGTTTGACCGCAGCCAGCGCGGATGCACTGACGGCAAGGGCAAAAATCAACAATGTAATAATTCTGATAATTGAGCGCATAGTTTAGCCTCCTCGAAAACCTGGGTACGCGCGCGTCCTCGCGGGTAATCTTCGCCAGACACCTGCCCGCGAAGGTACGGGCGTACCCAGGCTGATTTTCATGATTCCAATAAATCGTTGATACAATCTTTAACGCGCAACCAGCTTGATTGTCCCCAGCAGCCCAGACGGCAGCGGTTGCAGATTTTCCATATCCTGCGGTTCAAAGCGAACACCGTAACGCAGGTTCAGCAGTTTATAGTCGGGCAGCCGATGCCCGGCCAAGTAATTGATCGCTGTATTGCCAACGACAATGCGGATGCGGTTCTCGCCGCGTTTTAGTAGCTTCGTCACATTGACCTGATAGGGCGGGCACCAAACGGAACCGGCGCGGACGTCATTTACGTAAACCACGGCAGCATCGCGAATCGGCCCATCCCAAAAAGCGCGCATGCCGTTTCTCAAAGGCCGCGCCGGAATCGGTTCTCCCTCGCCGAAATCCAGCAGCACTTCCGCGCCGCGTTGCAACATCACATCAGGCACGATCACGCCTTTTTCATATGTGGCCTCGCCCGAAAAGTAGCGCGTCTCTCCGCTCTCTGTCCACGAACGCAGCTTGTCCATCGGCGCGGGCTTGCCCTGCCCGAAAGAGACTTGCCAGCCGCTGCTCAAATCAATTGCTGCCTTCAAACTTGCGCTGACGGGCGGCACTGCCGGAAGTTTACGCGAAGTAAAGACCAGTACGCGTGATCCATATGGTTCAAGATCAAGCGGGACTTTCACGCCTTCTGCGGTTACTTGCGCTTCGGCGGGCGCAACGCTTCCGTCAAACGGATTCCACCATTCAGCTTGTTTTTGCTGTACGCGAAAGGTTGCGCTGATGCGTTGCCGCGCGTTGGAAGTGTTGGCCAGAAAGTAAATCTCTGCTGCATCCGTGTGGCGATGAATGAAGCCAACATCAGTCACCGCAGGCACCAGCGCCACATCAGGGCGAAGCAGCGAAACCAGCTTGGGTGCAAGGCCACGGCTTTCGTCGTCCACAAAATGCGCGGTCGGTGACTGGCCCTGGAATAAGCGTTGCGAGATAACACGCACCTCACTGTTCTCTGTCTCAGTCGCTTTGAAACCCGGCGCGGTCGAAGGCAGGCGGCGCGTTGCAATCACCACGCCGCCATTGCGCGCGAACTCTTCCAGCTTGCGCAGCGTCTCCAATGGAATGCGTTCGACGTTGGGCAGCACGACGGCTTTGTATTTGTTTGCGCCCAGCGCCAGCGCGTTCTTTTCGACGCGCCCGATGTTGCGCATCGCCTCGTCATCAAAGAAATCGAAGTTGTATCCGGCTTCCAGAATCCGCGAAATTACGTCCGTGCCGACGTTTTCTTTCAGCGTTTCGATCAGATGCACGCGTCCGGCGGAAAAGCTGGCCCAGGCGTCGCTGGTCGGCAGATACAACGCAACGTCATTCGCCGGCTGCCCCTGTCTCATTAAGTAGCTGACGCGTTGCAGGTAACGGGACATTTCCGGCATCGCGATCCACCAGGGGTTCTTTTCACCAAAGACCGCCGCCGCATAAAAGCGCCAACCGGGATATTCAACGCCCGGCGCGGTATACGGCCAGCCGTGACCGATCAGTTGGTTGATGCCTTCCAGAAAGTGCAGATCGGCTTCGGCTTTCACGTCCAGCGGCGTTGCGCGGAACGACGGCGAATGGAGCCATGTCCACGTTTCAGACGAAGTCACGGGCTTGCCGTATAGATGGCTTGCAGACGACGCCCAGCGCGACGCGCGCACGACTTTCCATTGCGGGCCTTCGCCTTCGGGCAAATCCACCATCGCATTGCCGGACAGCGTCATTGGCGGAACGCCATACCCCTGAATGCGAAACAGCGTGCGATTCTGTTTTGACCAATTGTGCATCGGCGTTAGGAATCGTTCGTTAAGTAGTTCCGTCAGCGTCTGACCCCAGTCATGACGAATGGCGCGAATGTCTGCGGTCTGTGATCCGGCATCGGACGCCAGCGCGGGCAACAGCGGCTTCAGGTCGTAGCCGCGCCGCTTCTGAAATTCGCTTAAAAAATCGCCCGTCCAGTCTGAGCCGAATACTTCCAGACTATCGCAGAAAATCGCGTAAGGGCGATTGGAACCGAACGCCTGCATCAACCGGTCGCCGACGTTCTTCAGATAATTGTCGGTCGCGGCGCGGTCGTAATGATCAATGACAAAACCTTCGCCGCCGATCGCCGCGCGTTTGACCTGCTGGCCTGTGCGGCTGGCAATGAAAAAGCGTAATTCATTCTGTCTTTCGGCGGGAGTGGTAAGAACCCATTGCGCGGGCAACCAAGCCACGCCTTCTTTGATGTCGATGATCTCCTGCATTCCCAGAAAAGCCGCGACCAGCTTTTCTCCTTCTGCCAGGGCCGGAAGCGGGACACGCCGCTGTCCCTCGCTCAGCTTTACGCGATCAATGCGCAATCGCCCAGCAGCCTGCCCAACTGGAACCATCGGCCCGCCAAACGGCCATCCGCTGCCCAACGTCAAATCCATCCGCAGACCAAGTTCATGCGCTTTATCCGAGGTGAATCGCAGAGCATCCAGATATTCATCGGAAAGAAAAGGCAAGTTTTTGATGCCTGCACCCGCATCATCCAGTGCAACCGGGTAAACGGGCTGCACTTCAAATCCGCCAATGCCTGCGTCTTTCATTACCCGCATCTCGCGTTCGAGTTCCGGCTTGGTCACCGCAGGCCCATACCACCACCAACGCATCATGATTCTGGCATCGTCCGGCGGACTTTCAAACGACCGCTGCAATGCATCCACGCCGTTCGCGTTCGTTCCCGCATTTTGCGCAGGCACAAACCCAGAAAATACAACCAGGGCTGTCATCAGCAGATACTTTTGTAAATTGGAAATCGTCATCTTCCGTTCATTGGCCTCTTGCAAGATGTCAGTACCACCTGATGTCAGGACTCATGTCTCTATCGGAAAGTCCGCAATCCGGTTGAAGCTATTGCACAAACAGCAGCGGCGCAAAATCCACCAGATACCGCCGCCAGACCGGCCAGCTATGATTGCCTTCAGTCAGCTTGAAGGTGTGTTTGATACCTTTCGCCGTCAGCAATTCATCGAACTGCTGATTAGCTTTCAACAAAAAATCGTCTTTGCCGATTCCTAGCCAGACCAGTTTATATTTGGCGTTTGTCACCTTCGCATCGCCCAGCGCCGTGGCAAATGTCTGTTCCGGCGCATTGATCGAAGAACTCATTCCGCCGACCCAGGCGAACAACTCAGGATGATTCAGGCCGACTGTCAGCGACTGCCCGCCGCCCATCGAAAGCCCGACGATGGCGCGATTCAGGCGGTCATTTTTGACGCGGTAATTCGCTTCGACCAAAGGCATCACTTCACCCATCAGATCGCGGCTGAACAATTCGGTATTGCGACCACGTGCTTCGGGCGTATTTGGAGCGGCGTGCCCGTCGGTCATTACGACGACCATCGGTTTGGCTTTGCCCTGCGCAATCAGGTTGTCCAGGATGAAATGTGCGCGGCCAACCGCCGTCCAGGTCGCATCGTTATCGCCCGAACCGTGAAACAGGTAGAGTACTGGGAAGCGCGCCGTGATCTTGTCGTAACCGGGCGGCGTGTAAACGTGCAGGCTGCGCACAGCGTCCACGGCTTTCGAGCGATAAGTGTGAATATGCACCGTGCCGTGCGGCACGTCCTGAAAATCCTGTACGGTCAGTTTGTCAGCAAGCACTTCCAAAACGCTGGTCCGGCTTGAACGCATCGGCTTCACGAAGGTATTCGACGGATCAAGCATTCCTACGCCATCCACCGTGAACCCGTAACCGTACAAGTCCGGCTCAATTGGCCCAACGGTCACGCTCCACACGCTTTTCTCATCCTTTGTCATCGGAATGGCTTTGCCGCCGCCGGCCCATTCGCCTGACACGCTGACTTCTTTGGATTGTGGCGCGCGCAGCCGGAAGGTCACGCGGCGGTCGGGGTGGACTTCAGGTGAAACAATCGGCGGCGGCGGCGCGGGACGTGCCGGTGGCGGCGTCGCCGGAGTCTGGCCAAATACTGGCAACGCGATTGCCAAGATAAAACAGAAACCGAAGATTATTTTTTTCATTGATAGGTTCTCCTCTTACAGTCGTGGCGTGGCGGGTTTGTTCGGTTTGTCCCAGGCATTCGCGCCTTTGACCTTCAGCTTGCGCTTGTAGACTTTGTCGCCACACGTCGCATACAGCGTGTCGAAGTTTTCGCCGCCGAAGCTGAGGTTTGAAATTCTGCCGTTCGGGGTCGGGATGATGGCGTTGACGCGCCCCGCCTGATCGCAAACCTGCACGCCCAATCGCGTGGCCACGTACAAGCGCCCGTCACGATCCACGCGCATGCCGTCGGCTTGGCTGTCATCGGGAACGTCCGGCACGTGCAGCCAGTAGTACCGCTGTTTGTAGGCCAGCGTGCCGTCCGGTTGAATCTGGTAGCTGTAAACCCAGTGCGAGCGGTAGTCGTCAACGTAGAGCAGCGTTTGATCCGGCGAGAGCGTCACGCCGTTCGAGTAACGCAAGCCAGTGTCCACCACCTGTTTGTCACCGTTCGGTTTGATCAGCCAGACCTTGCTCGGTTCGTTGCTGTTGCCGGCGGGCGGGTTAGTGACGTAGACGTTGCCGTTGCCGGCGACGACAATGTCATTGCCGTTGAAGCCTTCAGCAATGACTGACGCACGCCCGCTGCCAGTGTCATAAGCAATGACTTTCTCTTCGCCGTTCGTCACCACGTAAAGCCGCCCGTCCGGCCCGAATGCCTGGCCGCTGCCGCGCTTTGAATCAGCCAAAAACTGATTAACCTTGCCGTCCAAACCGATTTTGTAGATCTTGCTGTTCGGGCTGTCCGTGAAAAAGACTTCGCCCTTGGCATTGACCGCCGGGCCTTCGGTGCTGCGGTATCCATCACTGACTAGTTGCCAGCCTTCACCGGGAATCAGCAGGTCTGTCACCGTGTTGTTCTTCGTCACACCGTTTTTGACCGGCGCGGGCCAGTCCTTCCACAGCCAGCGCATCGCCTCGGGAAACAGCGATGTGCCCTGCCTGCCGTTGTGCGCGCCTTGGCCCCAGACGTGGCTGACTTCATATCCCGAAAACACCAGCGAGCGTTCCATCGCCTGATTCGCCATCCACCAATCGCCGCCGTAAATGTTCTGGTCGTTCGAACCATCTTGCAAGAAAACGCGGATA
>JBDSAM010000544.1:0-6926 GCA_039922135.1 Blastocatellia bacterium | reverse complement strand
GGCTTTTCCGCAGGAGGATAAAATGACCGAAACACATCGCATCAACAGTCAACTCAAACGCGCCTATCAGGGCGAAGCCTGGCACGGCCCCAGCGTGAAGGAACTGCTAGACGGTGTGACGGCTGAGCAGGCCGCAGCCAAACCTGTTCCTGACGCTCACAGCATTTGGGAATTGGTCAATCACATCATCGCCTGGGAACAGATCGTTCGGCGCCGGTTGGAAGGCGAGACCATCATAGACATCGCGGACGAGATGAACTTCCCTGCCGCCGATGGCACCGAAGCGGCATGGCAAGCCGCGCTTCGGTCGCTGGAATCCACCAATCAGGCCTTGCGCGAAAGCGTCAAAAAGATTGACGACGCGAAGCTGGAAGAGATTGTGCCGGGGATGGGTTATACGAACTACTTCATGCTGCACGGCGCGATTCAACACGATCTTTATCACGCCGGACAGATTGCGCTGCTTAAAAAACTCGTTGGCTGACGCTGGCGACCAGACCGAGCTTGCTGTTCGCTTCCGAACAGCAAGCTGTACATGCCCGCACAGGGAATTACTCATTCCTCGGCCAACCCGCCTGTTTCCTACCTGGCCCGCCGATTGCACTCTCACCCGCGCCAACCAAGAGGAGATGCATGGATCGAGAAATTGACGTTACGTATCAAAGAAAGCGGCTGCGGCGGCGAACGATGCTGACGATTGGCGTGATTGCAATCGTTGCCGCAGTTTTCGTTTTCGGACCGCGCCTGCTGAAAGCCTCAATCACACGCGCGCAGATTCGCACGGCGCGCGTAGACACGGGGCCGATTGAAGCGCAGATCACCGCCACCGGCAAAGTCGTGCCTGAGATTGAACAAGTCTTGTCTTCGCCTGTGGGCGCGCGCGTATTGAAAATCCTCAAACGCGAGGGCGCGATTCTGACAAAAGGCGAACCGATCCTGGAACTCGATCTGAACGAATCGCGGCTGGCCATTGAAAAGGTCAGCCAGCAGATCGAGTTGAAACAGAACCAACAGGCTAAAGCTCAGCTTGATCTGGAAAGCACGCTGATCAACCTGCAAAGCCAGATTCAAATCAAAGGATTGGAGCTGAAGTCCGCGCAAGCCTCGACCGCGCGTAATCGAGAACTGTTCAAACAAGGCCTACTATCAGAAGAGCGGCTGCGCGAAGTCGAGTTCGCTGAAGAGAAGACGCGCACCGAGCTGAAGCAGTTAGAAGACAGCCGCCGCAACGCGCAGGCTTCGACCCAAACACAGCTTCAAGGCTTGGTGCTGGAGATGAAAACGCTGAATCAAGAGCGTACCGAAGCGCAGCGGCAACTGGAACTGGCGACCACCAAATCCGACCGCAATGGCGTGCTCACCTGGGTGGTCAACGAAGAAGGCGCGACCGTGCAGAAAGGCGCTGTGCTGGCGCGCATCGCCGATCTCAATTCATTCCGCGTCGAAGCTACGGTTTCTGATGTTCACGCCAACCGCCTGTCGGCGGGCTTGCCAGTCAGTGTGAAGATCAACGATGAGTTGTTGCCCGGCGCAATCACCAGTATCAACCCAACGGTCGCCAATGGCGTCATTACGATGCTGGTCGGGCTGCGAGACAAATCGAATACGCTATTGAAATCGAATCTGCGCGTGGACGTGCTGATTTCAACAGACCGCAAAGATCGCGTGCTGCGCATCAAGAAAGGGCCGTTCGCCAGTGGGGCCGGATCTGCCAACTCTGAAAGCTCGCGGGACGTGTTCGTCATTCGTGGCGACGTGGCCATCAAAACGCCCGTCCGATTAGGCATCGCCAGCTTCGAGCATTACGAAGTCCTGCAAGGCTTACTGGAAGGCGACGAGGTTATCATCTCGGATATGAGCGACTACCAGAACTTGAAAGAAGTGAAACTGAAGTGAAGGAGAAATTCCCATGTCAACTGCGGCTGCCATCGTCAATCACACTATCAACCAACAACCAAGCCAGGAGCGAGCAATGATCGAGCTTGAAAACATCGAGAAGGTTTATCGCACCGAGCGCATCGAAACCGTCGCGCTGTCGAACGTCAATCTGACCGTCCGCGAAGGCGAGTTCATCTCGATCATGGGGCCGTCCGGTTCGGGCAAGAGCACCTTGCTCAACGTCATCGGCCTGCTCGACGTGCCGAGCGGCGGCAAGGTGGCGATCAATGAAAAGCCGATCACGTCATACAGCGACCGCAACTTGGCACGCGTTCGAAACGAAGAGATCGGCTTCGTCTTCCAGGTCTTTCACCTGATCAACGATCTGAGCGTGGTGGACAACGTCGAGATTCCACTGCTTTACCGCAAAGGGATGTCAGGCAGCGAACGCCGCAAGCTCGCCTTGCGCGCGCTGGACCGCGTCGGGCTGCACGCGCGCGTCCATCACTTCCCTTCGCAGCTTTCCGGCGGCCAGCAACAGCGCGTCGCCATCGCCCGAGCCATCTCCGGCAATCCGCGCATCCTGCTGGCCGACGAACCGACCGGCAATCTGGATTCGCAGATGGGCGATGAAATTATGGACGTGTTGTGGGGATTGAAAGAAAGCGAAAAGACGACCGTCGTGATGGTCACTCACGACCCGCGACAGGCAGAGAAGACTGAACGTATTGTGCGGTTGTTCGATGGACGGCAGGTAAGCTGATTGACCGATACGGAACCGGGAGCGGTAGCGACTGGGTTAGTCCGAATGGGCGACATCGGAAGCACCCGGTCGCTACCGCTCCCGGTTCCGTACCAGAACAGAGTCCTTATGCTCAAAAACTATCTCAAAATCGCCTTCAAAGTTTTTCTGCGCCGAAAGTTTTTCACCTTCATCAGCCTGTTTGCTATCAGCTTCACGCTGGTGGTGCTGATGGTGGCGGCAGCGTTTCTGGATCACACCTTCGCGCCACACGCGCCTGAAAACAAACAGGATCGAACCCTCGGCGTCTTCTTTATGGAGATGAAATCGCCGAATGACGACAGCACTTGGAACGGCACTGCGGGGTATGGCTTTCTGGATCGCTACGTGCGGACGCTGCCGAACGTCGAACGAGTGTCTATCTTCTCAGAACCTGATTTGATTCATTCCTACCAGAACGGCGAGAAGATTCCAGCCTACATCAAGCGCACGGATGGCGCGTTCTGGCAGATTCTGGAATTCAATTTTCTGGAAGGTGTGCCGTTCACAGAAACGGACGACAAGAATGCGAATGCTGTCGCCGTCATCAACGAAGCAACGCGGAAGAAGTTTTTCGGTAGTGATACAGCGGTCGGCAAAACCATTGAAGCTGACGGCCAGAACTTTCGCGTGGTTGGCGTCGTCGCCAACGTGCCGTTCTTGCGCCAAATCCCTTTCTCTGACATCTGGGTTCCCATCAGCACGATCAAGAACGACAGCTATAAGAAAGAGTTGATGGGCAATTTCATCGGTTTGATCCAGGCGCGTTCGGCTGCGGACTTTCCAGCGATCCAGGATGAATTCAAAGCGCGATTGCCGCAGGTGGAATTCCCCGACCCGAAGGAATGGAGCAAGCTGCGCGGCACGCCGGAGACTTATTTCAATTCGATAGCGCGAGAGTTTTTCGGCGGCAACAAGGATCATTCCAAGACCTACGGCGGCAAGCTGTGGGCTGCGATCATTCTCGCCATGCTATTGTTCATGCTGTTGCCCACGGTCAACCTGATCAACATCAACGTCAGCCGGATCATGGAACGCGCCAGCGAGATCGGAGTGCGCAAAGCCTCCGGCGCGTCATCATGGGCGCTGGTCGGGCAGTTCATCGTCGAGAACGTGATTCTGACGCTGTTCGGCGGTGTGATCGGCTTCATCATCTCGCGCTTCGTGCTGCGGGTGATTACTGAAAGCGGCTGGTTCCCTTACGCCGAGTTTCAAATGAACTACAGGATTTTTCTTTATGGCTTATTCCTGGCGGTCTTGTTCGGGTTGCTTTCTGGCGTCTATCCGGCGTGGAAGATGTCGCGGCTGAATCCGGTGCAGGCTTTGAAAGGCGCATCGCGATAATCGTTGAGGCACACAATGTTCAAACATATTTGCAAACTGGTCTGGAACCGCAAACGCATCAACTTTCTGATTACGCTGGAAATCTTCATCTCGTTTCTGGTCGTCTTCTCAGTCATCGTTCTGGCGGTCTATTACGCTGACAATTACCGCCAGCCGCTAGGCTTCGATTACCAAAACGTGTGGAACATCCGCGTGGAGATTGTTCAAAAGTCCGGCGCAGCCGAAAAAGAAGAACGCCCACAGCAGATCGAACGCTACAGGCGCGTGCTAGCCGCCGTGCGCGAATTCGGCGAAGTCGAATCGGCCGCCGGCGCAACCTACACGCCGTATATGAACGGCAACTGGTCAAACTGCAATACGCAGACTACCTGCTATTGGGGCAACGCGGTGACAGACGATTACAAAGACGTGATGCGAATCAATATTGTGCGCGGTAGATGGTTCGGCAAGGAAGACGACGGGGCGAGCTATAAGCCTGTGATCATCAATCGGCAGTTGGCGCGCGAGATGTACGGTGACGAAGACCCGATCGGCAAACCGCTCAACCCGCGCGACAAGATGAAGCCCGGCGATAAAGAAGACGACAAATACGTCGAAGAGCGCATCGTCGGACTGCTTAACGATTTCCGCAAGAACGGTGAGTTCGCTGAGATGAAAGGCTATGCCATGTTCCGCAACAGCCTGAGCCTGCCTGACGACAGGCCGCCGCGTGCGCTGGCCGTTCGCGTGCAGCCGGGCACAACCGCCACGTTTGAAGAGAAGCTGCTCAAACGCTTGCAGGCCGAAGCCCGCGACTGGTCATTCACGATCAAGCCGCTGGCGCAGATGCGCGAAGAGATGAACCAGCGCAGCACCACCCCGATGACGGCTTTTTCGCTGGTCGCCGGATTTTTGATGGTAATGGTGGGCTTGGGATTGATCGGCGTGTTGTGGCAGAGCGTCACGCAGCGCATGAAAGAGATCGGTTTGCGCCGCGCGAAAGGCGCCACTCGTCAGCGCATTTACAACCAGATTCTAGGCGAGTTGTTGATCATCACGACCTGCGGCGCGCTGGTCGGTGTGTTGGTCGTGGTGCAGTTTCCGCTGTTGGGCGTGCTAGGCTTCGCCACGCCGAAAGTCTACGCCTATAGCATTGTCATCTCGCTGGCGTTGATCTATGCGCTGACGGCTATATGCGGTTTGTATCCGAGTTGGCTGGCAACTAAAGTGCAGCCGGCAGACGCACTGCATTACGAATAGCGATGTCAGACAAAATTCAGTTTTCGGACATTTTAAGGAGCGAACTTGAACCTTGTGCGATTCGTAATGCCCGGCGAAACTATCGAAAGGTAGTTGCCGAATTCTTCTCGCTGCGAGGTTCAACGAAAAAATGTTTTGTCCGAAATGTGGATGCCACGCCGGCCACGACGGTCCGCGCTTCTGCCGCAATTGCGGCTTCCGACTGGACGGCGCAGTTCAATTGCTCGTTCGCAACGGCGCGCCCGAAGGTTTTCATCAATCCCTGCCCATCGCTCCTCAGTCGCCATCGCCGCGCAAAAAAGGTCTGAAAAAAGGCGGTAAGATTCTTTTCAGCGCGGTTGCCCTCTTCCCGCTTTTCTTCGGCTTTTGTTTTTTGGTGAGAGACGGGTGGCCGCTGACCTTTCCGGCGTTCGTCTTCTTTGCGGGGTTGATGCGGATGCTTTATGCCAGGGTATTTGAGGATGCGGCATCCGAACAGCAGGTGATGTTTCAGCCCAATGTTCAATCCGTTTCCGTGCCTCCGCAACCGGTCTCCTTTTTGCCTGACAATTATCAACATTCATTGGAACCGCCACAGATGAACGTTCCGACCACCGGCAACCTTGTCGCGCCGCCAAGCGTGGCCGAACCTACAACCAATTTGCTCAAACGGCCATAGCAAAACTTATGGCAGACAAAGCGCACAAAACTTCCGAACCGATTCTACCGATCCTGATTACCGACGATGACCCGTCGGTCACGGCGTCTTTGGCGCTGCTGCTTAAGCAGGCCGGCTACGCTTCGCAAATCGCCGCCACGTCCGCTGAAGCGTTGAAGCTGATTGAAGGTCAGTCGTTCGCGCTGGTACTGCAGGACATGAACTTTTCGCGCCAGACTGGCGGCGAAGAAGGATTGCAACTGCTCTCTCAAATCAAATCGCGCAAGCCGCATCTGCCCGTCGTACTAATTACCGCTTGGGGGTCCATCGAACTGGCCGTGCAGGGCGTGCGCGCCGGCGCGTCCGATTTCATCACCAAGCCGTGGACGCATCAGCAAATACTGCAATCCGTTCGCATCGCGCTCGGGCTGGCCGAAGCCCACGCATCTAAACCAGCAGGCAAAACGCCGACGCGCGAAGAACTCGACGCGCGCTACGATTTCAAAAACTTAGTCGGCAACGATCCGAAGTTACTGCGCCTGCTGGAACTGATTGGGCGCATTGCCGCGACCGATGCTTCGGTTCTGGTCACTGGCGAAAGCGGCACTGGCAAGGAGTTGATAGCGGAAGCCATTCATCACAACAGCCACCGCCGCGATGCCCCACTGGTCAAAGTCAATTTGGGCGGCATTCCCACCTCGCTGTTTGAAAGCGAGATGTTCGGCCACGTCAAAGGCGCATTCACCGACGCCAAACAAGACCGCAAAGGCCGCTTCGAGATGGCGGGTGGCGGGACAATCTTTCTGGATGAGATCGGTGATCTCGATCAGGCTTCGCAGGTCAAGCTGCTGCGAGTGCTGCAAGACAGAACATACGAAGTGCTGGGTTCCAGCCAGACGCGCACAGTAGATGTGCGCGTCGTGTCAGCCACCAATCGCAATCTGCCGGAAATGGTCGCATTGGGCGCATTTCGTGAAGACCTGCTTTACCGGCTGAACCTGATCGCCATTCACCTACCCAGTTTGCGCGAACGCGCGGATGACATTC
>JBDSAM010000543.1:0-3376 GCA_039922135.1 Blastocatellia bacterium | reverse complement strand
GATCACCCGGCAACTGGCGCGCGCCGAGCGCGAATATCAAGGCGTAATCAAAATGCTTGACCGGGCCGTCGCCAAACGCCGCTACGAGATTCAGCCCGAAGCGTTCAAGCAATATCAGGCCAGTCTGGCTTTGATTGATAGTTCAATTGCGCAGAGCAAACGCGCGCTGCGCGAAAGGCCGGAGGAGTCGTCAGCCAGCCAGTTCCTGCTGGCGGCTTATGCCAAGAAGGTGGAATTGATGCAGACCATCGCCATGAATTGACCAGAGATGGGTGATTAAGAATAAGAGTGGAGAGTGAAAGTCAGATGAAGATTCAGATGATAAAAACCAGGCGTTCGGTACTGGCGCTGGTGTTGGCGATTGTTGGGGGCTGCTGGGCAGTGTTGGGTGGCCAGCCAGTTGCACCGGTAAAAGCTGCCATTCAAGCCGCCAGCCAAAACAATCAAGATCGCGAATTCCACCAGGTCTACAACATCACGCCTAAGGGGACGGTCAGCATTTACAACAGCAGCGGCGCAATCCGCGTCACGACGTGGGATGAAAACCGGGTAAAGGTGGATGCCGTTAAACGCGGACGCCGCGAAGAGGAGTTCGCCCATGTACAGATTGAAGTAACCGCCAAATTGGAGAGCGTCGAAATCCGTGCAGTCTATCAAAAAGACAGGGGTGAAATGAACCGTCGCGGAAATAGCGTATCGGTGGATTTCGATGTCAAAGTTCCACGCGGTGTAGCGCTCAGCCCGGCCAATACCAGCAGCGGCGAGGTTAATGTGACCGGGCCCATTGATCGCGTTACCGTGCGCGTCAGCAGCGGCACTGTCACCGTGACAGACGTCACTGATACGGCCAGCCTAACGGCCAGCAGCGGTAACATTTATGCGACGCGGGTCAGCGGCGAACTGCGCGTTAATACCAGCAGCGGTAATTTGACGATCAGCGATGTCGGTTCGCGGCTGATCGCGCAAACCTCCAGCGGCGCAATTCACGCCACCCAGATTCGTGATGACGCCACGGCGATTGTTTCCAGCGGTAATATTAAGTTGGAAAAGGTCGGCGGACGCGCTGTTGCGCGCGCCAGCAGCGGCCCGGTTTGGGTCAACGATGTCGGCGGCGATGTGCAGGCGGACAGCCTGACAGACGATGTCACGGTGACGAATGTACGTGGTTACGTCAGGGCTAGTGCCACCAGCGGCAGCCTGACCATTCGCAATGCCAGCGAAGGCGTGCGCGCTCGTGCCATCAGCAATTCAATTACCATCAGCGATTGCAAAGGCGCGATTGACGCCGGGGCAGTCAGCGATTCGATCACGCTGACCAATATTGATAGCCGCGAGGTGCTTGCCAAAAGCACCAGCGGCAGCATCCGGTTCACCGGCAAACTTCAGGATGGAGGCCGCTATGAGTTTGAAAGTTTCAGCAGCGGCGTGGTGTTGATCTTGCCGCCCGATAGTCAATTTAACTTGACGGCTAAAACGCACGACGGGTCAATCAATACAGAATTCCCAGTGCAGCTTACCCGAACCACGAGCGGCAGCCTGATGTCGGGCACCGTGGGCAAAGGCGGCGCGGAATTGCGCGTGTCCAGCTTCAGCGGCAGCGTACAGATCAAGAAGGACGTTGGGAAAACGCGCTGACCCTGCGAGAGTGGGGCAAAGCGATCAGGCTGCCTCAGTCTGATGAAACGCAGCGCGCGATGTTGCGTCGCTCAGAAATAATGAAAATCTTTTGGTGCGCCCGCATCAATTAACCAAGGAGAGCGAGATGAAGATTCTATTTGCAGTTTTAGCCAGCCTGGTGCTCGGTTGGTTTTTCACGATGTATAACCCCCCACGCGTTTCGGCCTTCGGCGATGTGCAAGACCAGATCAACAAGACTGTGACGCTAGCGCCCGGATCGAACGTTCGCGTCAGCGGCATCAATGGTTTTGTGATCATTGAGACTTCGGACAGCGACCGGGCAGAGATCAACATTCAGGTCAAAGCTTCAAGCCAGGAAGCAATGGATCGCCGCCCGATCATCGTCGAAAACACGCCCAACAGTTTGACCATTCGCACAGAAAATGACCGCGAAGGCAAACGGGGCTGGGATCGCGGATGGGTGCGGCACGAAGTTCGACTGCGGCTGCCGCGCGCCATCAGCCTTAAGGTTTCGTCAGTTAATGGCAAAGTCGAGGTTGGCCAGATCACAGGCGAAATCGGCGTCAGCAGTGTTAACGGCAAGGTAGACGTAGCACAGGCGGGCACGGCGACTGAACTGACCAGCATCAACGGCCACACTTCTGTGTCTATCAAACGCCTGAGCGAAGGTGGATTGCGAGTTACCAGCATCAATGGCGGTGTCGAAATCGGCTTGCCTGAAAGTACCAATGCCGATGTCGAAGTGCGCAGCGTCAACGGCGGCATCAATGCCGACATTCCGCTCCAGGTCATCGGCGAGATGCGGCGCGGGCAACTGGTAGGCAAGCTTGGTTCCGGCGGTGCTAAAATTACTGTCACCAGCGTCAATGGCGGTGTAACTTTGCGAGGCAATTAACAAGAGTTTTCATTGGCTTGGATTCTTTTATCAGCCACCGTAGGTCGCAGCGAATAGATCCTTCGTTGCAACCTACGGTGGCTGAAAACTTTTCTGCCCCGTAGCTCTTTGCAGGAACTTTCAACAGGTCATCGCGTAACTAGCCTATGTCACGACAGGTTGTGGAGCACGGTTATGATGCTAAGGCAATTTTTGTAGTCCGCTTTTGAAACCAAAAGATTCCAGAATCGAACACCTAACGGCTGTCCTTGATCAGCAGTTCCAGATCAACTACACGATTTATTAAGATTGAAAAGAAGTTACCTAACTAATCCACGCAGCATAGGCACGGCACAGCTTTTGTTTAGGCTTTGCATGGTTATCTCTGGTAACAAAAAAGACTCAACGAATTATTGGATCCCGAAGTACTAAATATTTGGTAGATGGCTCTTTTGAGTCCAAGCGACCAATCACCGGATAAACCTTGAGGGAGGTAAAAATGATTTCTGAAGCATTGGGAATGATAAACGGCTCTTTGACATTAAAACCCCGTCCGGCATTAACGCTGGTTGGCACGCCGCGCATTTTGCCGCTGGATCAGTATGAATGTTTTGTCGGTGTCAGCACGAACGTTGCCGCGCTCAAACAATTCATTAGTGTGCAGGCGGCACAGAATCAGGCGGCAAAGGCTACGTTGCTGATCAGCGAACGCGGTCTGCGGCAGGAACAAATTGCCCGCATGCTGCATCAAGCGAGTGAAAATTGGGCACAGCCTTTCTTCGCCGTCAACGCGCACAGTCTGGATAGCGAAGCGCTGCATTCGCTGTTATTCGGCCATCGGGGCCATTTGGGAATGATTGAAAC
>JBDSAM010000542.1:0-4465 GCA_039922135.1 Blastocatellia bacterium | reverse complement strand
AGTTTTGCGGATTTACCATACGCTGAATCGAAAACCGATCTAGGAATGGAAACTAAATAGCCCCGCCAGAGAGGTCACTGAGATCACCGAGAAAACTCCTAATCAATCGCTCGATCTTCCCTCCGTGTTCTCTGTGGCTAACGTTAGCGTTGTTGTTTCGTCGTCATTCCTTACAGAAGATCAGGTCAGGCAATTCTTGATTTGCTTGATTGAAGAATCTTGATCGAATCATTACGTTGTCTATTTTCCGCCTTTCAGCACTTTATCGAGCAGGTCAGAGCATTCGGCGCTGCGCACGGCCAAGTCCTGATTCAATTCTTCGTACCTGGCATTTGCCTTGTCTAGTTCATCGGCGATGTGAATCGCCGCTAGGATGGCCAGCTTCAACGAATCGGCGGTCAGCGCCCCTTGCGCGATTTCGCGCATTCGCTGATCTACCAGCGTCGCCAGCCGCAACGTCCGCTCAGCGTCTCCATCGCCCGCGCGGATCGTGTAGTTCTGATTATAAATTTTGACGGTAACGGTTTGCGGGGGTGTTTCCATATCTTCGCAGCATCTTTCGCAGCAGGCGTGCCAGCGATTACTTCTTAACCGAGTCGGCCTCGATTTCCAGCATCGTGATGGTGTCCATCATATTTTCGACCTTCAACCGGATCGCCTCGCGATCTTTGAGCAGCGCTTCAGTCTGAGACAGCAGTATCTCTTTTTCGGTCTTCTCCGCAGCCAGTTCAAGCTGTGCTTCGCGCAGGCCAGCTTCGAGATGCGATTTTTCCTGCCTGAGCGATTCGCATAGCGCGACCGAACGGTGGAGTTTGTCCACCAGATGCGCGAACTTTTCCATCCCTGATGCGGTCATTTCCATGCAGCTTATCTGATCTCCGCCGAAAACGTTTGCGTCAACGCTTTGACGATGCTTTCGTGCGTTGCATTGATCTCTTCATCGGTCAGCGTTCGATCCGGCGCCCGGTAACGCAGCGACAACGCTATTGAATGTTTGCCTGCGGGCATATCCTTTCCGGCGTATAGATCGAACAATCTGGTTCCAACCAGTTCTGGGATCCCTAATTCATTGATTGTGCGTTCAATCGCCGCCATCGGCACGCCAGTGTCTATCAGCAGCGCCAAGTCGCGAACAACTGTCGGGAATTTCGGCAACGGTTGGTAACGAACCTCAACACGATCCGCGCTTAGCATCGTACCCAGATCAAGTTCGGCGACAAAAACTGGTTGCTTGAATTTGTAGCCTGCGGCCACGCTCGGATGAAGCTGGCCCACGCAGCCCACCGGGTTTCCGGCGAGCGATATTAGCCCAGCCCGTCCGGGATGCAAGTGCGAGGAATTTTCCACCGCGGTAAACTCCAACAATGGCAAACCCAGACTTTCAGCGATGGATTCAACCGCACCTTTCACGTCGTAAAAATCCACGCGCGCCGAAGCCGTTTGCCAGTCGAATTCGTTTCGCGCGCCAGTACAGATCAGTGCCAGCCGCTCAATCTCCATCGGTCTTTCGTCCGAGTTATCGCCAGTGGCAGCGATAAAACATTTGCCGATTTCGAAAAGGCGCACGTTGCGGGAACTATGATTGAAGTTGTGTTCCAGGGCTTTGAGCAATCCGCCAAGCAGCGTCGTCCGCATATGCGCTGCCGTCTCATCAATCGGATTTTGCAATGCCAGCCTTGCACCCGCATCCGCACTGCTAAGCAGCGCGTCGGCTTCGGCATTGACGAAGCTGAAACTGACAGCTTCGTTGTAACCCAACCCCGTCAGCACGCCACGCGCCGCCCGGCGTCCGTCTTCACCTTTCAAATATGCGCCCGCGCCCGCGCTGCCCGGCAGCGTGGTGATCAGATTGTCATAACCGGAGATGCGGGCGACCTCTTCGACCAGGTCTTCTTCAATTGAAATATCAATCCGCCAGGTTGGCGCGAACGTGCGCAGCAGGTCGTTTTCGACATCCGCTTCCACTTCAAATTCCAGCGCGCGCAGAATGCGCTCTGCTTCGGCCAGTTGCAGCGGCAGCCCTGTAATCGCTTCATACCTCGATCGGCGCATAGTGATCTGATGGCGCTCAACCTTCTTCGGATAAGCATCAATAATGCCGCCCAGCACTTCGCCGCCCGCAAGCTCCGCAATCATCACCGCCGCACGCGCCGAAGCCACCGGCACAACCTCAGGGTCGGTTCCTCGCTCAAAACGGTAGGACGCTTCGGTGCTCAGGCCTAATGCCTTCGACGTTGCGCGAATCTGCGCAGGTGCGAAATAAGCGGCCTCCAACAGCACATCCACCGTCTTTTCAGTAATGCCCGAATCTTCCCCGCCCTTAATACCGCCCAGCGCCACTGGCCGTTCGGCGTCAGCAATCACCAACATCCGCGAAGTCAGCGTACGCTCTTCGCCATCCAGCGTCGTCATCGTCTCGCCATCGCGCGCTGCGCGGACAATGACTTGCTGCCCTTTCAACATCGCCAGATCGAAGGCGTGCAGCGGCTGTCCCAGTTCCAGCATGACGTAGTTGGTAATGTCGGCAACATTGTTAACGCTGCGCTGTCCTATCACCTCCAAACGCTTAATCAACCATTCAGGCGAAGGGCCAATCTTCACGCCTTTGATTACGCGCGCTGTATAGCGCGCACATAAGTCAGGATTCAGAATTTCAACCGAAGCGACATCCGTGACCTTCGCCGCGCCACCCGCCAGCCGTCCTGTCACAACAGCCGGAAGTTGCAGCGATTCACCGCTGATGGCTGCGGCTTCACGCGCCACGCCCAGATGCGACAAACAGTCCGGACGGTTGGAGGTCAGATCAATATCCAGCACGTAGTCAGCACCATTTTCAGCAGGGTGTTCTTCGACTGCATCCACAGCCAAGCCGACCATCGTCAGCTTTTCCGCCAAATCGCGCGGCGACAGGTCTAGGTCAACAAATTCTTTAAGCCAGTTGTAGCTGATTTTCATGATTGCAAAGTTTTTTGTGCGTCGTCTTTTGCCGGGATCACCAGCAGTTCACAATCGAATAACGTCCTCGCCAGATAGTTCGCAAACGTCGCCGCCGTCATCTCGAACTTGCCGCGCGACAGTTCGTCGAAGATTCTGCGGTTCGGTGAAACCAGCGAAACCATATCTTCTGCCAGCACTCGAAAGAAATCTTCATCCATCAGTTCCGGCTCTTTCGTCGCGAGCGCTTCCTGGATGCGTTCAGCAAAATCTTCGCCGTGAATTGCGCGTTCAAGCTTGCGCGGCTTTGGGCAGAAGTAAACATCTTTGGTGTCGCCGCTGAAAACCACACGATGGTTTTGATTGTCCGGCAGTTCGCCTATCTCCCGCGGGCTGACAAACAAGGTATGTGCAACGACACGCTCGTCAAAAAACGCCCCGTTCAGATTTACCGCCTCATGCATCTTCGGTGTCGCATAAAAGACCAGATTTCCGCGCTTTTCAATCTCGGTTAACAAAGCCTGCTGATTGGATTGCGTCTTGCAATATATGGGAAAGCGAAAGTATGGCAAGCCCACCAGCTTTGATTCGCCCGCGTTCTTGCGCTTCATAAATTCGCTGGCCTTGAATTGCAGAAACAGCGGATACCCGCGTGGAATCGTGCTCGCCGCGCCTTCGGCTTTCGCTTTCTTCCGTTTCTTTTCAGTTCCCGGCAGCGGCACGTCGGTCGGCAAATAGCCGTAACTACGCTGCAATTCGTGAGTCAGGACAAAGCCATATGCGAATTCCGAGACTTTTCGTTTCATCGCCTTCGCCTCCAGTTTCTCAACCGTTCAGCTTCGGAACGGACAACGCTCATCAAGCAAACTGTTCCAAAAACCGCACGTCGTTTTCATACAGCAGCCGAATATCATCCAGTCCGTACATCAACGCACACAACCGATCCAACCCCAAACCGAATGCGAAGCCGGAATACGCTTCGGGATCAATGCCGACGCCGCGCAGCACGTTCGGATGCACCATGCCGGAGCCGCCCATTTCGATCCAGCCCGAACCTTTGCAGACGCGGCAACCCGTGCCGCCGCATTTGAAGCAGGTGTAATCAATCTCCGCGCCCGGTTCAACGAACGGGAAGTAGGACGGGCGGAAGCGCGTGCTGGTTTCTGGGCCAAACAATCGCCGCACAAACTCTTCAACCGTTCCCTTCAAATCGCCGAGCGTGATGCCGCGATCAACCAGCAAGCCCTCGACCTGATAGAACATCGGGTTATGCGTCGCATCAGCCGTGTCGCGGCGAAAGACGCGGCCCGGTGCAGCCACGCGCAATGGGGGCTTTCGCCGCTGCATCGCATGAATCTGCATGGTCGAAGTCTGCGACCGCAAGGCCAGATGTTCGGTCAAATAGAACGTATCCTGCGGGCTGCGTGCCGGATGGTTTTCCGGAATGTTCAACGCATCGAAGTTGTAGAAATGCGTTTCGATCTCCGGCCCGTCTTCGATCTCATAGCCCATCGAAACGAAAATATCTTCG
>JBDSAM010000541.1:0-4158 GCA_039922135.1 Blastocatellia bacterium | reverse complement strand
GAAACGGCCCATTGGTTCGTTCATTTTTCTAGGGCCAACCGGCGTGGGGAAGACCGAGACGGCGCGGGCGCTGGCCGAATTCATGTTCGACGACGAACACGCGATGGTCAGGCTGGATATGTCGGAGTTTATGGAGAAGCATTCGGTCGCGCGTTTGATCGGGGCGCCTCCAGGCTACATCGGCTACGACGAAGGCGGACAGTTGACTGAAGCCGTGCGGCGGCGGCCTTATTCGGTGGTGCTATTTGACGAAATCGAAAAAGGGCATCCCGACGTCTTCAACGTCTTGCTGCAAATCCTGGACGACGGACGATTAACTGATGGCAAGGGGCGAACGGTGGATTTCAAAAACACCGTCATCATCATGACCTCGAACGTCGGTTCGCGAGAGATTCAAGAGCTGCAAGGCGATGACAAAGCAATGCGCGCCGCTGTGATGAGTGAGTTGCGTAGTCAGTTCAAGCCTGAATTCCTGAATCGTGTTGACGACATCATCATCTTCAAGCGGTTGGGGATTGATCAAATCCGCTCGATCATCAAAGTTCAGCTTGAAGCATTGCGGCGCATGCTGGCGGATCGAAAGATCACACTGACGCTGGATGCATCGGCAGAAGAGTTGCTGGCGCGCGAAGGCTACGATCCAACATATGGTGCCCGCCCGCTGAAACGCGCAATTCAAAGCCTGATTCAGAATCCGTTGGCGATGAAATTGCTGAACGGCGAGGTTAAGCCGAATGACCGTTTGGTGGTCAAAGGGGACCTGGATAGCGGACAGATGATCTTTGCCGTCGAGGCCCGCGCAATCGCTGCGGCATAAGCAGATCCGGGCAACAGGGTAGTGGGCTTCTTCGGCTCTGTGCCTGATGCCTTGCTTGTTTGTCTACAAATGCGATGGTAGATTGCGCGTCTTTGAATATCAGTCAAGCTAGCAATCTTGAGAAGGTGAATAGAGTAGTTATGAATTCAAACGCGAGAAATCAGGAAGCGGGTCAGGCAGCGGCTGAAGCCGCGAAGGAAAATGAGGTTCGGGTGAATGATAAGCGGCGTGTCACGGCCGATGGCGAACCAACGGTCGAAGCTGAGGAACAAGGCCAGGCAGACGGTTTGTCTGAAGAAGTTGAGTCGCTTCAAGCAAAACTGAAAGAGGCGGAAGAAAAACGCGGCGAGGCCGAACGCAAGGTGAGTGAATTCGCCGACCGATTCCGCAGAGCGCAGGAACAGTTGAAAGCCGAAACCGATGAGATTCGCGCTCGGATCAACCGCGCATCTGAACAGAAGCTGGAAGCGGCGCGCGGCGATCTGGTAGCCGGTTTGCTGGACACGCTCGATAATCTGAAGCGCGCGCTAGCGGCGGCGGAAAAGAGCGAAGGCGGCGGTGTCGGCTTTGACGCGCTGCTGGAAGGTGTCAAGGTGACTGCCAATCTGTTCGAATCAAAAATGCTGGGTTTGGGGCTGACTGCCGTCGCTGGCGAAGGAGAAGATTTCAACCCGGAAGTTCACGAGGCGGTTGAGATCGTTCCCGTCAATGCCGACCAGGACAATAAGGTCATTGCCGAGTTTCAGACCGGCTATAAATTTGGAGATCGCTTGCTGCGTCCGGCGCGTGTTCGCGTGGGACGGGCGAGCTAAATATTGGTACAGACCGGGTGGATTCGCGAAGAGCAACACGATCGCTACTGCTTCCCGGTCCGTACCGTCAAATTCAAGGAGAGAACCCAATCGTGGCAAAAGAACTGAAGTTCAGAGAAGACGCCCGCAAGGCGATGCTGGAAGGCGTTAACATTTTGGCCAACACCGTGCGCGTGACCTTAGGCCCGCGCGGGCGCAACGTGGTAATTGATAAAAAATTCGGCTCGCCGCTGATCACCAAAGACGGCGTGACCGTCGCCAAAGAGGTCGAGCTAAAAGACAAGTATCAAAACCTGGGCGCACAGATGGTGCGCGAAGTTGCCTCGAAGACTAACGATGTTGCGGGTGACGGCACAACGACGGCGACCGTTCTGGCGCAGGCGATCTTCCGCGAAGGCTTCAAGAACGTCACGGCTGGCGCGAACCCGATGGCCATCAAGCGCGGGATTGATCGTGGCGTTGAAGCCGCCGTGGCCGAAATCAAAAAGATGTCAAAGGCGGTGAAGGGCAAAGAAGATTTGACCGCCATCGGCACGGTCGCGGCCAATGGCGATCATCTGATTGGGGAACTGCTGGCGGAAGCCATGGAGCAGGTTGGCAAAGACGGTGTTGTTACCGTCGAAGAGGCCAAGACGCTTGAAACCTCGCTCGACATCGTTGAAGGCATGCAGTTTGATCGTGGTTACATCTCCGCCTACTTCGCCACCGACCCAAACAAGATGGACGTGACGCTGGAAGACCCATTGATTCTATTCAACGAGAAGAAGATTTCTTCACTGCGCGAACTGTTCCCGATCCTGCAGCAAGTGGCGGAACTTGGCCGCAGTTTGCTGATTATCGCCGAAGATGTCGAAGCTGAAGCATTGTCGGCATTGGTCATTAACAAATTGCGCGGCGTGCTGAAAGTTGCGGCAGTCAAAGCCCCTGCGTTTGGCGACCGCCGCAAGGCCATGCTGGAAGACCTGGCCACATTGACCGGCGGGCGCGTCATCACAGAAGATTTGGGCATCAAGCTGGAAAGCGTGACGATTGAAGACTTGGGCTCGGCCAAGAAAATCATCATTGATAAAGACAACACCACGATTGTTGAAGGCGCAGGTAAAAGTTCGGATTTGCAGGGACGCATTGCCTCTATCCGCCGTCAGGTGGAGGACACAACGTCCGATTACGACCGCGAAAAGTTGCAGGAACGTCTGGCCAAACTTGCCGGCGGCGTCGCCATTATCAAAATCGGCGCGGCGACCGAGATGGAGATGAAAGAGAAAAAGATGCGCGTGGAAGATGCTTTGAACGCAACCAAGGCGGCGGCACAGGAAGGCATCGTGCCAGGCGGCGGCGTAGCGTTGATGCGGGCGGCTAAAGTGCTGGAAGCAATGATAACTTCAGGGCAAGTTGAAGGCGACGAAAAGACGGGCGTTGAAATACTGCGCCGCGCGATGGAAGAGCCAATGCGGATGATCGCGCAAAACGCAGGACAAGACGGCAGCCTGATCATCGGTAAAGTCCGCGCCGAAAAGAAGAATGTCGGCTACAACGCGGCGACGCGGCGGATGGAAGACCTGCTGGAAGCGGGAATTATTGATCCGGCCAAAGTCGTCCGCACGGCGCTGCAGAACGCGGCTTCAATCGCAGGGTTGCTGATTACAACCGATGCTGCAATTACGGATTTGCCCGAAGCGGCGGCGGCGCAGATGCCGGGTGAAGATCACTAAAGCGTAGGGAGCGCAATGGAGTACCGCCTTCAGGCGGCCTGCTTCTCGAACCAGTCCCGCCTGAAGGCGGTACTCCATTGTTTCTTGATACGGTTGATAATTTGTTTGACAGAAAGCGTTGCTTGACAGTGCTGTTAGCGAGCAGTAGCTTTACCTCGCTCTCCTAAAATGCGCGGTTAAACAAGTCACGCGTGGTATCGGCGATGTACATTTTCTTGCCGACGTACTGGCGGCTCTTGGTCAATTCCTGTTCCAGCAAATGCGAAACCGCGCGCGGATCAATGCCGACGGATTGCATCGTTTCGCTGAACAATCCGTCTTCAATGTCGCTCAATGCTGTGAAAACGTGTTCGACCGAAAGGAAGTTGTGATCGCGGCCCTTGGAAACTTCTATCGCGCGATAGATCACCTTCTGTCCGGTCTCAGAAAATTTGTCGGTCATTGGCCCAAGATCAAACACAGCTTTTACCTCTCTATGAAAAACGGCCATGAATTGCAGGCCGCCGAATCCCACCTTCAACTATAAATACATCATACCCTGACGGTACTGACTGCACTGACTGCTGACATACCTTTTTCTGTCGTTTCGGGTTGCGGCGCACTTCGCTCAGGCCGCATGTTTAAGGAGAGCGGAGTTAACCTACTGCTCACTCTCAGTGCTGTCAAGCAAACCGGTGGTTGGTGGTTGGTGATTGGTGGCTGGCAAGAAATTACCGACCACCAACCACCGGTTTAGTGATCTTCACCCGGCATCTGCGCCGCCGCCGCTTCGGGCAAATCCGTAATTGCAGCATCGGTTGTAATCAGCAACCCTGCG
>JBDSAM010000540.1:0-6494 GCA_039922135.1 Blastocatellia bacterium | reverse complement strand
CGCTTTCAACTGTGCGACGGCGTTATCGAGCCGCGTGGCATCGGCCTGTTCTTTTTTCAATTCGAGACTTGCTGGCGTCTGAGAAACAGCCGCCAGGTAAACGCCTTTTTGCGTGACATCAACGACGGCCAGGGCGCTGATCTCCAACCCGCGTTCAGGCCGTCCGGCGCACCCGTTGTAAAACCGATCCAGGCCGTAAGTCTTCTTCCCACTCTTGGGAATGAACGAAGCGTCTTGCGCAACGATCAGTTCATGCGAAGACCGCACGGCGGCTTGAATGACTTTGGCGTGGTATTCAAGCCACGGAAACGATTGCTGAAACTGGCGCGAATAAGTGCGCTCGGCGTAGTCGCCATAACGAGCCAGATTCCGATAGTTGATGCGCCCTCGCAGAGCCAGAATGGTGGCAATCAGTGCCACTAGAAATTTGCGTTGTGGCTTGGCGAGCGTTGACAACTGGTTTAAGGTTGCCCTGACAATTGTCACGGGTCGTGCGGCGATTGAAGGAGCTACAGTACACACCTTCAGTTAGCCAAACGACCCTTTTTATTCCGAACACAACTAAAAAAATGTCTACAGTATTGCTTTCAGCCAGACAAGGAATGAATTGAATGTCCTGATCGTGATGTTGCAGGTCATGGGAGATAGGTTGGCCTCACCCATTTTGATGATGAACTCAGAGAGATTGTCTTTTGTTGGCATTCCGCCGACGAACCTATTCCAGCGCCTGAAGATGTACCTGCATTCTTAGTGTGAGTTCTGAGAAGTTGCGCAGGTATCGCATCTCCTTGAGATAGTCCTCAAAATACTGATCTATGATTTTTTCGAGTCTTGATGTCTGTCCCACTGTTACCTCCAGGCTTGGAAGAGGTAAAGTATTGAAGTAAAAGGGGAAAGGGCGGGTAGTGGGTCTCGAACCCACGACCTCAAGAGCCACAATCTTGCGCTCTAACCAACTGAGCTATACCCGCCACAAATCTGATCTTTCATTTGAAAACGACATTGACGGCTTCGAACTGATTCGTTAAGTCTGTCAAAGAAGGCGTCATCATAATGATCAAGCCATAAGTCGTCAAGACATCTAAATGAAGCCTGTGCAAATTAAAGTCCTTCAGCATCACCAACGACTTCGAGCAAGCGGCAGCCCCGGAAGCGCACGCTCCTGGGATTTATGCACAGGCTTCATCTAAATTGGCCGGTTCCTAAATTGCTGTTGCCTATCAGATACTGTATGCGGCTGACTGGCTGAATGGTAAAAGCACTTTGTTTGGCAAACCACGCCGTTATTCCGTCAACCTGATATAACCACATCAACCGGCAGCGAGTTCGTCTTAACGACAAAGAACGCTGCCAAGATAAGGCCGGGCGAAAGTCCGGCCTTCTGCTTTTTCGTTGACGGATCACGATCCTTGCCATTACCCACATCTTTTCAATTCTTTGAATCCCACCAACGGCAGTTGGTGGATTGTTCAAGTCCACCCTACAACCACAGGCTTGGCCTTTTTTGAATCCCACCAACGGCAGTTGGTGGATTGTTCAAGTCCAACCTACAGCAACTCGAAAAATGTGGGTAATGACAAGATCACGATCAGGTCGGCACGTTACTTAATGCTGATGCGAACGGCATTGGACGCCTGCCCATCCACTGTTAGCACAACATCCACTTCGCCGCGCCCAGCCAGGCTGCGCGGGATGCGGACGTTGGCTTGATCCAGTCCAACGAATCCGCCCTGCGGCCCGGCAAACGTCACCTCAGCGTTGGTCCCGCCAATGGTCGCAGTCGCGGCGGACAATGCGCTGCGAAAACGGAAGCCCGTCCCAAATAACACCAGGAAGACTTGATCGTCCAAAGCACCCAGATCAATCGGCACTGGCACGAACTGATTTTGCACGGGATCGAATTGCCCGATGGCTTCAGTCGTTCGCGTGCCGCTGGCTTTGATGCGGTCAACGACGGCAGCGGGCAGACCGCGTCCCGTGGCGTTCAGCGTGAACAGGCCTGCAGCCACCGGGCTGACCTGCGCCGTACCGCGCGATACAACGCCGCTCCAATTGGTGATGGTTACTGTTGCATTGCCGGATGCCGTGTTAGGTGGAATCTGGTAATTGACTTGATTGGGCGACACGAAAAAAAGCGGCGCGATACGATCCACGCCCGTGCTGTCTCTGACTGTCACTTGTGTTCCGCCGATGTTAGCCGGCAATGGCGTGGCGTTACTGGCTTGCGTAACAACGGCCAAATTTGTTCCAAAAGCGGCGGTGATCAGTTCGGGCGCAAGGGCATCGCCGCGATAGCTGGCCGCGGACACGATGGCAACTTGGCCCGCCGGAGCATTTAGATTGACGATGCGGTAGATCACTCCACCCAGATGCACGACGAAAAGTTCGCCAGCTTCATCTTCGCCAAAGGAAGAGATGTTATAGGGCGAATCCAGCAGCAGGCGCGACGCGCCATTTTCAAACAGAAAGATTTCGCCCGTGCAGTAATCGCCAAAGACGTAAGACCCGGCGGGTAAGCTACCGCGCGTTCCGCGATATACGTATCCTCCCGTTACCGAACAGCGCCCCGATTGCTGCATGTATTCGTAAATTGGCGGCGTGAAACCGGGCGCAGTACAGGAGATCGGCCCGTTGTTCGTGCAGCGCGTGCCTTCCAGAATTCGCCAGCCGAAATTGCCGCCAGGTTTGATGATGTCAATTTCTTCCACCGCGCCTTGTCCCACGTCGCCTGCGTATAGTTCTCCGGTCATCCGATCGAACGACCAGCGCCACGGATTGCGCAAACCGTACGCGTAAATCTCATCGCGCCCCGCCGTCGGGCCAAAGAATGGATTCGTTGGCGGCGAGGAATATGGCTGCCCTTGCGTTGGCGTGTCAGGATCAATGCGCAGGATTTTGCCGAGCAGTTCTTCAACATTCTGCGCGCGGTTTCCCGGATCGTTGGCCGATCCGCCATCGCCCATTCCAATATATAGATAGCCGTCTTTGCCAAAATCTATCATCCCACCATTGTGATTCGTGAACGGCTGCGGGACTGTCAGGATTGGGACTTCATCAACATCCGCGACGTTGACATCACCGATTGAAACCCGGTACTGCGCAATGACCGTCGCGCCATCCGGCTTCCGCGTGTAGTTCACAAAAAAACGGCGGTTGGTTTTGAACTGCGGATGAAAGGCTAGACCCAGCAGTCCCTGCTCACTGCCATTCGTATTGGGGGCAAGCACTTTTGCCGTGATGTCCAGAAATGGTGTTTTATTCGGTGTGGTCTCGCCCGGCAGCATCACTAGAATTCTGCCCGATTGTTCGATGATGAAAAGCCGATTGCTGCCATCGCGCGCGCTGGTCACAAAGACTGGCTTGGCCAGCCCGCTGACGAACGGCTGCAATTGAATGGTGGTTTGTGCTGAGACGGACGCAACCATTACCCGCGAACGATCCGCCAAAGCCAGCGCACCACCAAGCACGATCAAATAGCAGAGCGCACGAATCACAACATTACACATACGTCCTCCTCCGGATAATTCATACCTTCATTGATTTGTGGGGGGAGTTGCCGCGATGAACAGTTGCAGGGGAGGAATGGAAGGTTACAGGATTTCGCGCGCATCGCCAACGCGCCGCGTTACCCGCTGGCGATCCATATATTCCAGCAGTGGAATCGCGTACTTGCGCGAAATACCTGTTAAGTCCTTGAACGCGCCGACATCAAACGTCGCCCCGCGTTCGGCCTTAAAGCGGCGCAACATTTCGCGCAAAGATTCAATCGCGCTGCGATGAAAGACCAGATCGGCAATCTTCACCAATTCGCCGCTGGTAACCAGCATCTGCGCGAAGCGTTGGGCGCGCGCGGTGTCAATGCCGAATTGTGAACCGGCCTCGGCGACGGCATCTTCCAGCGAAATGGGCTGCAACGCGGCGCGTGCATAAACTTCCGCCAGATGATCTTTTGCAGCCTGCTCTTCCGCCGACAGCGCCACGCGATGTGTTGCCAATCGCAGCAAATCCTTTTCAGTGATGACTTCATTGCGTTCGGCCAACTGGGCAATTACCGCGCGGAAGATTTCCGGCGACAAGGCGGCAAATATTTTCTCTCGCAACTCTTCGCGCGGCATTCCGGATTCCAGCGGCGCGCGCGCGTGAAACTCTTTCAGCATCGCTCGCACCTGCCGGGCCAAATCTTCAAATTGCATTCTGGCAATGAACAGTGGCGGATTATTCGATGCGACGACCAACCGCCTGGATTTGGTCATCGCTTCGATGGCGCGTTTGATCGTATCGTCAGGTGAACCGCTGCGCGCGGCCAGTTCGGCCTGTGCCATTCCACGCTCGCCTGCCATTTCAACCAACAGGCCGATTCCCTCCGCTTCGTCACCAGTCACCAAAGCGGCTGCCAGCTTTTCCAGTTGCACGACAACCTGCGCGCCTTCACGCAAGCGGTGTTTGCGCGGCATTGAATCCACAATCACACCGCCGCCGATGGTCATTGCCGGTGAATAGCCGCGAATGATGAAGTGGTCACCCGGCAGCGTCAGCACGGGCGATTCCAGCCGCAACTGCGCAAAGCACGAGCCTCCCGGTGCAACTTCGTTTTGTCCCAGCACCACGACGCGCGCCAGCACTTCCGCCGTTCCGGTGTGCAGATGAACCCGCGAGCGCGTTCGAAGCTGGCGCGACGCGGACTTCAGTAATTGCAGCTTCACGTCCAGCATCGAGGCCGCAATCAATCGTCCCGCAGGTGCCAGCACTTGTCCGCGCGCAACTTCATCCATTTCGACTCCCTGCAAGTTAATCGCGGTACGCTCGCCTGCCTTGGCTTCCGACGTTGAATGGCTGTGTACCTGAATGCCGCGCGCTCGGGCGCGGCGCTCTGGCGAAGGGAGCAACTCCAACTCATCACCAACGCCGATGCGCCCGGCTACCAACGTCCCAGTGACAACCGTGCCAAACCCTTTGATGGTGAAGACGCGATCAATCGGCAAGCGTGCGACGGCGTCTTCGTCGCGCATCTTAACTTTTCGGGCCAACTGCGCCAGCGTCATTTTCAGTTCCTCAATGCCTTCGCCCGTCCTGGAACTAACGCGCAGAATCGTCGGACCATCAGCAGGCCGATCTAAAAAAGACCCGGCGACGTAATCGAAAACTTCGGCTTCGACCAGGTCCGCGAAGTCGGCTTCGACCATATCGGTCTTGGTGATGACGATCAGTCCCGCTTTGACTTCCAGCAATCGGCAGATGTCGAAATGTTCACGTGTTTGCGGCATCACGCCTTCGTCGGCGGCGACCACCAACATCACCAAATCAATTC
Source organism: Blastocatellia bacterium (assembly GCA_039922135.1). Lineage (GTDB taxonomy): Bacteria > Acidobacteriota > Blastocatellia > RBC074 > RBC074 > RBC074. The sequence goes on along the minus strand of JBDSAM010000540.1, from coordinate 1,186 downwards.
CGTGCGCGCCGGCCAGCATGTTTTTGACGAATCGTTCGTGCCCCGGCACATCCACGAAACCGAAATGCACGTCGCCGACAGTCAAATCGGCAAAGCCAATATCAATCGTAATTCCCCGCTCTTTCTCTTCTTTCAGGCGATCTGCGTCCACCCCGGTCAATGCTTTGACCAGCGAAGTTTTGCCGTGATCTATGTGGCCTGCGGTGCCGACGATGATGCGTTTCATAGGATTGCGGATTGCGGATTGTGGATTGCGGATTGCGGAATTCCAGACAAGGAGTCTACCGCAAACTCTCTACATCTCGAACAGGCCAAACTTAAATACTATATTCCGCAATCCACAATCCGCATTCCGCAATCCCGCTGGCTTGCTCATCGCCGCCGCTTTGTAAACAATAGGCGCGCTCCCTTCATAAGCGCACGAATCTAGGCTCTCGATTATCAAGATGAACCAAACACCCTCAGAGCATACTGACATGCCGTCAACATCGCCGGGCCAGTCGCGCCCGCGCAGCCGAAAGCTATTTTTTATTGCCCTGTTGGGCATGCTCCTGCTGATCGGGGGAGTCGTGTTAAGCGCATGGCTGTGGCTTCGGTCGGAGAGTTTCAATCGTTTTGTTGCGGGAGAGATCAAAGCCAAACTGACTGAGTATGGCCTGCGAGGCGAATTGGGTAGTTTCGGTTTTGCCTGGACGTCGCAGACTGCGCGGTTGAAAGACCTGAAAATCTATAACCAGCAGACCGGCCAATTGATCGCTTCGATCAAAGAGATCGAACTGAAAACCAGCATTAGTGATCTGTATGCCATCAAGCTCAGCCGTGAAGTCACGTTGAATCAAGTCTCGCTAGACGGCGTCGAGGTCTTCCTGGAAATTGATGAGCAGGGCAAGACCAACCTGGAAGGCGTTCACGATGCCCCGCCGAAATCGAAGGCGCTGACGTTTGATGCGCAAAGCCTGCAAGCCGCGCTGACCAATGGAACCGTTCATTTCAAAGACCGCCGGGACAAATTTGAAACCGACCTGAACAATCTGAAAATCAACGCGCAGCTTTCGCCCCTGACGCCAGGCTCAGTCAACTTGATGGTTGCGGCCAATGACAGCCGCGCCGCGTTCGAAGGCCGCCAGATTGCAATCAGCAAGCTTGATCTGACAGCGCGCGCCAGCCAGTCCGGCGTGGAGTTCGA
>JBDSAM010000539.1:0-6139 GCA_039922135.1 Blastocatellia bacterium | reverse complement strand
CCACGCGGGCGCGCCGCCGCCCTGAATCGCACCATCGAACGCGAAGCCGAATGGCAGCGCGAAATTGGGCAGGCCGCGCAAGCGATTGCCGGAATCAATAAGCGGCTAGATCAGATCAAGGCCGAGTTACAGGCTTTTGCCGCGCTTGACGCCAACATCGCGGCAGCCGCGCAAACGCGCACTACAAGCGCCAGCGATTACCACGCGTTCATCCAAAACGAAAAGACCGCCGCCACCTGCGAAGCCCGCGAACAGGAACTGCGCACAACCGAAACTGAAATTGAAGAGACCGAAAAAGCTCGAGCTGAAGCATTGGCTGAGCAAACGCAACTGGAACAGGTGTACGACGGCGAAATCCACCGTTGCGCGCAAATTGATCTGGACAATTGGCGTGAACGCGCCACGCAAGCTGCCACGCAGCTTGAAAATACGCGCCAACAATTCGAGCGGCTGAAAGTGCAATTGGCGCGGCTGGAGGAAGTCCGCGAACGGATGCGCGAACATTTGACGGCAATCGAAAAAGCCCGGACCCTGCGCGAAACGGCGGAGTTCATCCGCGACATCCTGCAAAAAGCCGCGCCCTACATCACCGAAATGCTGCTGCATTCCATCTCCGCCGAAGCCAATCAACTGTTCCGCGAAATCACGGGACGCTTCGACGTCAGCTTGCGTTGGGCAAAAGATTACGAAGTGACGCTGGAAGAAGAAGGCCGCGAACGCCCGTTCCTGAATTTGTCGGGCGGCGAGCAGATGGCGGCGGCGCTGGCCATACGCCTGGCCCTACTGAAAGAGTTGTCTGAAATCAACATCGCCTTTTTCGACGAACCCACCACCAATATGGACGAAGAGCGACGCCGCAACCTGGCGCAGCAGATCGGCCGCATCAAAGATTTCCATCAACTGTTCGTCATCAGCCACGACGACAGCTTCGAAGGATTTACCGACCAGATTGTGATGCTAAGCAATAAGGATTGATGAGCCGGTCGCCGAGACGCTGTGGCATTGGGCTGCCAAAGCCTTAACCTTCACGCAGGCAAAGGCAGCTTGACGGTAAGAAGCGTTCCTTTGCCATTGCGGTTTTGGGCTTCGATCTGTCCGTGGTGCGATTCTACAATCCATTTGACGATGGACAACCCAAGTCCAAAGCCCGTAGCGCTGCGGTCGCTGGTTTTGGCAGACCGGCGGAAGAAGCGTTCGAAGATGTGCGGCAGGTCTTCAGCCGGAATGCCGCGTCCGGTGTCGGCTACGGTGATGACGGCGCAATTGTTTTCGGTCTTCAGTCCAAGCGTGACGTGGCCGCCCGGCTCAGTGTATTTGATTGCGTTGTCCAGCAGGTTCAGCAGCAATTGTTTGATGCGCTGCACGTCGACATTGATGATCACGCCGGAAGCGTCAGCCGTTGAAGCTGGCGGTTCATAGCTCAATATCTGATTGCGCTGTTGAGCCAGCGGCATAATGTAGTCGGCCATCTGGTGGCAGAGCTTGTCCAAATCCACCGGTTCGCAGCGCAATTCCACGCGGCCCGTATCGGCGCGCGCCAGCATCAATAAATCTTCAATCAATCGCGTCAGACGAATGATTTCTTCCAGATTCGACGTCAGCACGCGCTGGTATTCTGTGGGCGGGCGTTCCCGGCGCAGCGCGATTTCAATATCGCCGCGCATGACGGCCAGCGGCGTGCGCAGTTCGTGCGAAGCGTCAGAGGTAAATTGCTTCTGCCGCTCGAAGGCCGCCTGCAAGCGCGAGATCATATGGTTAAAGGTCGCCGCCAACCGGCCAATCTCGTCCATCTTCTCCGGCGCGGGAACGCGTTCGGTCAAATCGCCCTTGGCGATCAGTTCGGCAGCGCAGGTGATGCGATCCACCGGACTCAAGGCCTGGTTGGCCAGCACCAATCCGCCAAAGCTGCCCAACAGCAAGGCCAACGGAATCCCTATGCCAAGAACGATCAACGCCAGGCGGCGGGCTGACTGCACCGCCACCTGCGATTGGCCCAATCGGATGAAGTAGGTTCCGTCACCATCGTTATCTTTCACCCGTCGCGTCGCCACGCGCAACGGCTCGCCGGATTCAAGCTTGACCGATGCAAAGTGCGTCTTGCCAACTTCCAGCTTCATCAACGCGTCACGATCTACGGGCAAATGGTCATCGGGCGAGGCCAGGTTCTCGTCCGTTACGCGCCCGCGCTCATCAATGATTTGGATGACGTGCGGCGAAAGCTGCAATAGCTCTTCATGATTCTCACTGCTTTGCGCTGGTTGATGGTTCGCCATGTCCGCGTCCGCGGCGGCGGCCATCCGGACTTCGATCTTTTCGACCTGAAACGCCAGCGACTCATCAATCGTCGTCAACAAACTGCGCGACAGATAGAAATAGACCGCTACTCCAAACAGGAGCAGAACAGCAGTAAGAATTGCCAGGTAATAAACGGTGAGCTTGATGCGAAGTGAAAGCATAATGGGCAGGAGAGAAGGAGGAAGGGAGGGAGTGAGAGACCGCAGAGACCATACAATCTCTGCGGTCTCTCACTCCCTCACTCTCTCACTCCCCGGCTAGGCTTTCGTCTCAGCGACCATTTGCGATTCGCCAGCCGGCGTTTGCAGCTTATAGCCGACGCCGCGCACGGTTTGAATCAGCTTGGGTTCGTATTGGCGGTCAATCTTGTTGCGCAGGTAATTGATGTAAACATCAATTACGTTGGTCAGAGTATCAAAGGTCTCATCCCAAACTTTCTCCGACAAGGTTTCGCGGGAAAGGATTTCATCCGGATGCCGCATGAAATATTCAAGCAGCGAGAATTCCTTGTTGGTCAGTTGAACCTCTTTGCCAGCGCGCGAAACGCGACGGTTGATCAGATTCAAGACTAGGTCGCCAACCTGCAGCTTGGTCGTATCTTCGGTGTGAGTCCGGCGCAACAGCGCGCGGATGCGGGCCAGCATTTCGGCAAAGGCGAAAGGCTTGGTCAGATAATCGTCCGCGCCGGTGTCCAGCCCTTTTACCTTCATTTCCGTACTGTCCTGCGCGGTCAGAATCAGGATCGGTGTTTTTGATCCGCTGTCGCGCAGATCGCGCGCGACCTCCAAACCGTCGCGTCCGGGCAAACCCAGGTCGAGAACGATCAAATCGTGGTTGCCGGATTTGGCCGCTTCCAAACCAGTCTCGCCGTCGTAGGCTGTCTCGACTTCCATCCCTTCTTCTTCCAGCCCACGCTTGATCAGATCGGCCATCTTCTGTTCGTCTTCGATCACTAAGACACGCATAACCATCATTTCAGCTCCTTGAGAGTATATGAATATATTCAGACCATCACGTTGATGGCTCAGCCGCTTTGTACGTTGCTTACGGTTTGGGCGATACCGATAAGGAGAGAGGCGCATTGGCTCAGCAAAACACGGGGCTGAGCAGGGTGTAATGCAATGATCTGTTTGAATAGCTCGAAGGGGATCGTGGGCCTAATGTACACAAAACCGCCGTCTGGGGGCAAGCACTGAATCATCGTAGGAGGCGAAATGAGCCGTCACAATCGTTTTCCAGGTTTCTGACAAAACCAAACCTGATGTTAAGCTGATCGCATGACCGAACCATCAATTGACGATCTAGCCCAAATCATCTGGGACTACGACCACCTCAACCACAAGCTCGAAAAGGCTGATTTGATCCTGGCGCTCGGCAGCAACGATCTGCGCGTGGCGGAACACGCCGCCGAGCTTTATCTGCAAGGCTGGGTGCCGCTGTTGATGTTTTCTGGCAACGTCGGCGCGTTGACCAGCGGCAAGTTTGCCAAGTCGGAAGCCGAGACCTTCGCCGAGATTGCCATTCAAAAAGGCGTGCCGCGCGAAGCGGTCTTCATCGAGCCGGAGTCCACCAATACGGGCGAGAACGTCGTCTTCAGTCGCCGCATTCTGGCCGAACGCGGACTCGTCCCTGACAGCATTATCCTAGTCCAGAAACCCTATATGGAGCGGCGCGCTTACGCCACGTTCGCAAACTTTTGGCCGGAGAAGCGCGTGATGGTTTCATCACCGCCAATCCCATTTGCAGATTACCCAACTGCTGATCTGCCGAAAGATTTGGTCATCAGCATTATGGCCGGCGACCTGCAGCGCATCCGCGAATACCCCGCCAAAGGCTTTCAAATCGAGCAGGAAATCCCTGATGATGTCTGGCAGGCTTTTGAAAAGCTGGTGGCATTGGGGTACACCAAGCACCTTATCAAGTGAATCAGTCCGGGCGTCAAGCCCGTCAATCATCACAAACTCGAAAGGATAAAAAAACGATGCTGAAAAACTCTCTGGCTCTCTTTGCGTTCGTCATTGCTCTAAGTACTGGCACCCAGGGGCAGACCACGGCGCGGCAACTCGGCTATGGCGCGAATGACAAGGTCTTGATTGTCCACGCCGATGACATTGGCATGTCGCATTCGGTCAACGTGGCTTCAATTGAAGCCTTCAAAAAAGGCATGGTTACGTCGGGCAGCATCATGGTTCCCTGCCCGTGGTTTCCTGAGATTGCGGCCTATGCCAAAGAACATCCTGAACTCGACCTGGGATTGCATCTGACGCTGACCAGCGAATGGAAGTATTTGCGCTGGCGTCCGGTGGCTTCGCCCGAAAAGGTCAAAGGCTTGATAGATCCTGATGGTTATATGTGGCGGTCGGAACGCGACACGGCCAAAAATGCAACACCGCAGGAAATCGAAACCGAAATCCGCGCGCAGATCGAACGTGCCTTGCAGTTCGGCATCAAGCCGACGCATCTGGACACGCACATGGGTACTCTCTACACGCGCAAGGATTTCTTCGATGTCTACACCAAGCTGGGCAAAGAGTACGGCATTCCGGTCATGGTCATGCGCCCAACGCCGGAAGCAATCGCGCTCGGCAAACGGGACGGTTCGCCGATTGGCGAAGACGCTTTGCGGAAAATCCAGGATGACGGATTCGCCATGCTCGATTACCTCAGCACAGGCGTGCAGGGCAAAACATTTGCCGAACGCAAAGAGGCGTACAAAACTTTTCTGCGAAACCTGAAGCCCGGTGTGACGATGCTGATCGTGCATCTGGGAATGAACGATCCCGAATTGAAAGCTACGACTGGCTCATGGGAACAGCGGTACGCCGATTTCCAATCGTTCACCGATCCTGAGATCGAAGCACTTATCAAAGAACTCGGCATCAAGCTGGGCACGTGGCGCGAGCTGGGCAAGGTGGCCTGGAAGAACAAATAGCAGTGATGTGTGCCAAGCATGGTTTGTAATTCAGCATACTTGTCACGCAGCAAACCATCTGCTCTAATCGCTGTCGTGCGAGCAATCCGAATAACAATTGCGACTCTGCTGGCAGTCCAAATGTTCATCACCTTTGGACTGTGCGCAGCGGTCTGCTGCGCGGGTGCGAATACTTCGCCAATTGCGCGGGCTTCGTCCCCCGAACACTCGCACGGCGGGCATTCGGTCAACCACGAATCGTCGCCCAAACCCGCAGCCAAAAAACATTGCCATACAGAGTCCGAGCCAACACAGCCTGAACAGGCAAAAGAGAAAGACGAACATCCGGTTCTGGCCAACAACTCGCATCACGGCCACGGTCAGAAGCAGCCAGCCAGTTTTAGCACGGCGGCAGCCTCGCTGAAGCTTTGCGCTTGCGGCGAAGCCAATCAGCCAACCATCGAGCTTTCCCAATCCATTATTTCATCGAACGTCAAGCAGGCGGTTATTGATTGCTCTCCGTCGCGCTATTGCGGTGAAGAGGCGCTGCCGCCTCGACTGGCTCTGCGACATGCCTTCCGCCCGCATTCGCCGCCAGATGGCGGCCTCAAACTCAATCTCAGAATTTAATTCCCTTTCCCGATTGCCACACCGATCAATGCCGTAGTCTGTCTGCTCGACACTGCGGCAGGAGTCACGATTTGCATTGCGGCGCAGTTCGCTCTGCAAAACGGCAAGGATTTAAAAGGGAGTTCAACAATGAAAAACAGGAAGATTGCCGCGCTGCTTTTTATCGCAGCGGCATCGGCTACGTGGGCTTTCAGCTTTTACCCGGCTGTCTCGGCTCACGAAGGACACAAGCACAACAATGCGCCGGCCAGCGCGAAGAAATTGAAAAACCCGCTGACGGCCAGCGAAGAAAACGTCGAAAGC
>JBDSAM010000538.1:0-5987 GCA_039922135.1 Blastocatellia bacterium | reverse complement strand
AATTCCGGCCCAGTCAATGCTTTCGATCTTGCGTGTAGCTGCGCGGATATTCAGATCAATGCGGCCCAGCGTTCGCGCGTCCGATCCCCATTTGAAGATCGGTGTGTGCCCGGCCATTGATTGAAGCAGTTCGTGTTCGTGGCCGCCGATAATCACATCAACCAAGCCCGTGGCCGCCAGCTTTTTATCTTCGCTCATGGTCAGGTGGGTGACGGCAATGATGACTGTCGCCCCTGCTGCGCGCATCTGCGCAACCACTCGCCGCGCTGTCAGAATTGGGTCTACGAAGCGCACATTATCTCCGGGGCTGGAACTGGTCTTGGTATCGGTAGTCAGCAAACCCAGAATGCCGATCTTGACGCCGCCGAGCTTACGAATCACATAGGGCGGCATGCCGTTGAACGGTTTGCCGGTGTTGCGGTCAATCACATTCGCGCCCAGCCAGACGAACTTCGACTCTTTCATTCGCTCAATCAGGATGTCGTTGCCGAAATCGAATTCGTGATTGCCGAGCGCGGCGTAATCCAGCCCAATCGCATTCCAGGTAGCAATTGTCTGCGCGCCTTTGAAAACAGTTGAAGCCACCGAAGGAGAGATGGTGTCTCCGGCCAGCAAAAACAGCGTGTTCGGCGATTCGGCGATGACCTTCTTTCGCAAGGTAGCGACGCGGGCTAGTCCGGCAGTCTTGCCTTTATCCAAGGGGGAGATTTGATAAACGTCATTCAATTGCAGCAACGTTACGCGAACGGAGCGCTTAGTCCTGGTCTGCGGATGCGCTACGGCAGTCAGGCAAATCAGCGCGGTCACAACCAGCAACGCCATGCGCAATCGGGTGTAGAGATAAGTCATCGGATTAATCCTCCGGTTGGTCTGCCAGATGCTTTAACAGATGGTTTGATTAATTGAATTGATGCAAATACGCGGCGAAAGCTACCACAGGCTGAATGGCTGATGAAGCTGGGAGTGACAAAAAGGAGTGGTTACCTTACTGGAATCAAGTTAGGCCGGTTTGTCCGAAGTTAAAAAAATGAGGAGGCTAACTGCGCCTCCTCACAAAATCGGAGTCCGAAAACATTCGGACACCTCACCCTGAACACCAAACACAAAAAAAACTTTTTATCGCTGGCCGAACCTCACTTTAATAGTTTGTTCGTTGCGATCTCGCACGATGGTCAGCGTAATCTCGCCAACCTCTTTTTCATCTTTGCCTGTGCGGTCAACCAGGCGATTCAAGTCCGATGGCGTATTCACGCGCTCTGCGTTGACTGCGGTAATGCAATCGCCAGCTTTAATTCCTGATCTTTCGGCGGCTTCACCCGCGATGACTTCATTGACCAGGACTCCACCACTTGTATTAAAGAACTTAGCCAATTGCGGAGTTAACTCAGTAACGCGAACGCCCAACTGATATCGTGCAGCAGTGATGCTGTAATTCAACCGGCGCGAAGAAGTGAACTGAATCTTTCCTTCGGCCAATTCCCGATCAACGGCGGCACGGTTCTCTTCTGAATTTTTGCGAAATGCGTTGCTCTCTTCCAGCAGCCGGGCCGTCTCTTTTTCATCGCCGCGCTGTTTGGCTTCTTCCGCTCGTTTTGCGCTTTCTTCGGAGCTGTCCATGAACGCGTTTGCGGCAGCATACAAGCGCTCCCTTTCATCCATTTGCGCAGCGCGACGCGGTCCCAAAGTAACAGTAACATTTTGTGCGCTACCGTTGCGGCTGATACCTAAAATGACTTTGCCGCCAGATGATGATTCGGTCAGGAATCGGTATAACTGCCCAGGATTGTATATCCGCTGATTGTTGAACGTGAGAATAACATCGTTCTCCCGCAGGCCCGCCGCCGCTGCCGGGCTTCCCTCTTCGACATTGCCAACGACCGCGCCACGAGCCTCTGTCAGCTTCAATTCTTTGGCGCGCTCTTCGTTAATGTCGCCGAGGTAAACACCCAGGGATCCCCCTGCGCTTTTGCGCGTGGAAGCACTCCCTGACGTGTTAGAACTTTGAGTTGCTTGCGAGGAATTCGATGCGCTGATCTGCGCCAGCGCGCTGATGGGAACGACAGCGATCCCTATTACTAAGAGCAGCGCCAGAAACATTACACCCGCGTTTGCAGTTGCAATGCGCAATGTCTGGTTCGATAACCTGAATAACCAACTATGCATATTTTTGATGAAGAGGATTACTGCCTGGCGTGCACGATGTCTGAATGAACTCAGGCGCTTGCACGTCGCGAGGCAGGCAAAGTTCCACAAATAATTTGGTGTTTCAAAAGAGTTGGCGATTGGAATAATCATTTGACTTTGAAGATAACTAACGTCAGGTCATCTTCCTGTTCCGCTTCATGCGTCCAGGCTTTGGCCGCGCGCAGCATCTGCTGTTCGATCCCTGCTGCTGATAGGTGCGCGTTGCGCAGCAATACTTGTCTGACGCGCTCTTCGCTGAACTCTTCCCCTTCAGGGTTGCAGGCTTCCACCAAACCATCAGTAAACGCGACCAGCACATCGCCGCTTTCAAGCGTCAATTCGACATCCTCATATTCAACGTCACAGAACAATCCCAGAACAGTGCCGCCACGATCCAGGCATTCCACTCTCTGTTCTCCATTGAGCTTTGCTCGCAGCAACAGTGGCGGGTTGTGCCCGGCATTTGTATAGCGCAGTGTCATGCGTTGTTCATCGAATTCAGCATAGAAGAAAGTGATGTAGCTTGAATCCATGACGGAAGCGGCCACTTGCTGATTAACGCGATGCACGATGTGCTGAACGGGATGCGCGGAGAGATCAGCCATTCGCGGATATAAGGCTTGCGTGCCCGTTGGCACAGAAGCCTGCGCGGAAGCTTGCGCGGCAAAACTCAACTTGAAATTGTGAGCATCATGACAAGCCTGCACTTGGCCGCGCAGATTGGCTTGCAGATTGGCCATCATCAATGCAGCGGAAACGCCTTTGCCGCAGACATCCGCGACAACAACACCGGTGATGCCGGGGGCGACTTCAATGAAGTCATAGTAATCGCCGCTGACAAGGCGCGCCGGAATGCAAACGCCCGCCGCGAAATCCAGCATCGCCGTCTTTGGCGTGCTGCGCGGAAAGAGCAGCGATTGCACTTGCGCGGCAATCTTCATCTCCTGATCCAATCTTTGCTTATCAGCCGAAACGCGCAGCAGTTCACGAATCGAGCGCGTCATTTGATTGAATGAACCGCTCAAGGCCGATAATTGGTCACGTCCGGTAATTTTGATTTCGTGATCGAAATCGCCCGCTTCAACGCGCTTGGTCCCTTCGTACAGATGATGCACCGCGCCTGTGATTGAGCGAGTCAAAAAGCCAGCTGAGACAATAGCGGCCAGCGCAATCAAGAAAGAGATCACAGCCAGACCGGCAATTACCACAAAGAGGACGTCACCCACCGTGCTGCCAGTCCTGAACTGCTGAATGCGTTGCCAGATGCTGCCAATCGAAAGAGAAGACCAGGCCACAACCAGCACGTCACGTTCCCGCTGCAAGCCCCCGCGCCATTCGTTGACCGGTTTGAAAATGGGCACGCCATCAGCGCCCCCCGGTTCCCCGCCATCGCGAACCGATTCATCCACACGTCCGCCGGACGTGGTCATCATCAAAGATGTGAATGCCTGTCCGGGAACAACCTTCAGATTGGTCGTATGGCTGACGTGCTGGCACAAACCTTCGCCAATCGGATAGCTCAATTGAAAGACCGCCTGCGCGGGCTTTTTCAGCTTAACCACATGAAGCGCATAGATACGGCTGTCGTCTGACGATTCTTCATCGCGCACAAGCCCGTGAAATTCACCTTGCGCGCCTAACCATTCAGGCAGGTCTGCAATGTCGATCAGCCTTGGAGTGTTTTTTGAAATAGGATGGGCCGTCACGCCTACATCACCTTTAATGGAAGCGCCTTTCACCAGAACATTGAAGCTTGCATTTTGATTCAGCCGAAGGCTGATATCCGGAAAGATAGGTGCCAGCGCGTCGGCGCGCTCCTGCAATCGCCGCTGCATGCGCTCTGGCTGCCATTGCTCAGCGTCAACGTTGCTTAGGTCATGGCCAATCGCCTGTGCGGCGGCGCGTGCCTGTTCCAGGTAACCATCAAGCTGCCGCTCGACCAAGCTTGTGCTGGATTGAATCACGACCACGCGTCCAATCAATGCGGCCAACAGCACAACCAGAAAAATCGGCACCGCTCCAATTAACAGGTAGGTCACAATCAAACGACGCCGCAATCGCCACAACAGATGCTGCGTGACCCACCGCGCACATTTAATAGCAAAGTATCCGAGCGGAATGCAGGCTAGGACGGAAGCAATATCGAAAAGGGTTTTGAAAGCGCTGCTGCCAAAGAGCGTCTGCCCCTTCGCAAAAGCCCAATTCAGAAACCACACGATGATGCCAACCACCATTGCCTTACCCATCATGGTAATCGGAATCAGGCTTTTGATTAGCTCTGGAAAGATAGATTGTCGGTTTTGCCCATCCGGCATCGCTGTCTCCTGTTGTTGGTTACGGAACGGGGACTCAAGGTTCCGTCTCGAACTTCGGATAGAGCGCGTTGATCAATTCACGATGTTTGTCTTCAACAAACTTTCGGCGAACCTTCAACGTTGGGGTGAGTTCTCCGCCTTCGACTGAAAAGTCATGGTCGAGCAGAGCAATCTTTTTGATCTTTTCGTGCGGCGCCAATTCTTTGGTGACCTCGTCAATCTTCTTCTTGAAGTATTCAATGATGCGCGGGTGGCGGGCGAGTTCCCTGAAATCTTTTGTTTCGATACTTAGCGATTTGGCGTATGCGCGCAGCGCATCGAAGGCAGGCACGATCAAGGCCGCTGCAAACTTGCGCGAGTTGCCGACCACAATCGCCTGCTCAACCATCGGGATGGTGCGGATCATATTTTCGATGGGCTGTGGCGCAATGTATTTGCCCAGGCTTGTCTTGATCAAATCCTTCTTGCGATCAGTGATGCGGATGTAACCATCTTTGTCTATTGTGCCGATGTCCCCGGTGTGAAACCAGACGCCGTCGTCGTACCGTTGCAGGGCGCGTTCGGTCTCTTCAGCCAAACCGTAATAGCCTTGCATCACGTTGTCGCCCTGCACCAGGATCTCGCCGTCTTCGGCGATCTTAACCTTGACGCCGGGAATTGCCGGCCCAATGGTACCGATACGATTACCGGTCGGGCTATTTAACGACACGACCGGCGAAGTCTCCGTCAAACCGTACCCTTGCAGAATCGTGATTCCCGCTCCGGCGAAGATGTAGGCAAGTTCAGGCGAAAGCGCCGCGCCGCCAGACACAAAAAACCGCATGCGCCCACCGATAGCGTCGCGCCATTTGGTAAAGACCAGCTTATCCAGCACCTTCAATTCCAGCGCCAGGCGCAATGGCACGCTTTTTCGTTGATCTTTCAGCACCGCGACTTCGCGACCGACTTCAACAGCGCGGTGGAATATCTTCTGCTGCATCGGCGTAGCATCAGCAGCGCGCTTATTGATTGTCGCGTAGATACGCTCGAACAGTCGCGGCACGGCAGTGACGACAGTCGGACGAACTTCCTTAATGTCTTCGGTAACGGTTTCAACGCCGCGAGCATAGCAAATTCGCACGCCAGAGTTCAGGTAAATATAGAGCACTATGCGTTCGAGGACGTGCGAGAGCGGCAGGAAACTTAAGGCAATGTCTTTGTCGGTAATATCGAAGACCTTTCCCGATTGCAGCGCATTCGAGACCAGATTGCGATGCGTCAGCACCACGCCCTTCGGCTCTCCCGTCGTGCCTGATGTATAGATGATCGTGGCGACGTCTTCCGGTTTGGCTTGCCCGGCAAGCTGTTCGTAAAGCTGCGGCTGGCTGGCGCGCTCTTCCGCTCCGCTCTTCTCCAAAGCTTCAAGCGTCATCAGATGGCCGATATTCTCTTTTGCAGACTCAAAGATGATGAGTTGCGGGCGCTCCTGTTTTTTCAGCGAATCCAGGG
>JBDSAM010000537.1:0-5241 GCA_039922135.1 Blastocatellia bacterium | reverse complement strand
TCAATCCACGCCCCGCTTCAGCAGCGAGGCGAACCGCCGGGGAAATAAGCCTTGTAATCGTTACAAGTTCCCGTAGCGAATGCGCGAACCTTTGTTTTCCGAGTTGTGTTGGCCTTCTGTCTACCCCATCCGTCCATTCGTATCTGCTCTGTTTGCTGTGCATAGGCCTCGCCGCGAAACTCCCGGCAAATTGGGGTCGCTTGCGGTTCGCGTTTGATCCGGCTGGAAAAGATTGTTTGGTTTCGCGCCCCAAGTTTCATGTCTTTTTGTTCCTCCTTTCAGAAAATGAGTGGTTCTGTCAGATCAACAGGCTCCCCGACTCCGTGATGTTCGATGTTCGTATCGCCGTCCAGAAAATAGAAGCGCAGTGAATCTTCGTCGCGTTTGATTTCGGTCAGCAAACGGTGACGTAATAACACCCATTGCCGATCGTCCACCCGGCATTCAAACACAGAGTTCTGTACGCGCTGGCCATAATCTTTGCAAGCCCGCGCCACGCGCCGCAACCGCCGTGTCCCAGCCTTGTCTATTGTCGCGACGTCGTAGGCAACCAGAATAAACATGCCGTCCTTTTTACCGTAGCACGCACGGCAGATACTCTGGTAGATCGCCGCGCAGATGCCGCGCCAGAATGCGTGCCTGTGCCAGCATCAATTGGCCGATGCGGAAATCCTGCCCCAACAGCGGATGGCGCACCACCTCCTGTTTGCGCGTTTGCCAAGCTGTGATTACCGCTTTGCGCCCTGCCGGGGTGAATTCAACCACGCCGCCGTCGCGTTCAGCAAAATCGCCGAGCGTAATCTGGCGGCGATTGATCAATGTGATCGCCAACCGGTCGGCCAGCAGCGTGCGAAACTCTTCCATCAAATCCAGCGCCAGGGCCGGACGTGCCGGACGCTCCACATGCAAATAGCCGACAAACGGATCCAGCCCCGTGGCCGTCAACGCCGCAATGCAATCGTGCCGCACCAATGCATACAAGAACGAAAGCAGACAATTGATCGCATCGCGCGGAGGCCGCTTTGACCGCGTCGAAAAAGCGAAGTCTTCGCGCTGCTGGCGCAAGTGCAAACTGAAGACTTCGAAATACCGACTGGCCGCCTGCCCTTCGTACCCGCGAATCTGATTCACCGTCAGCGATTGGTCGGAAGCGGCCAAACGATGCAGCCGGTCCAGCAATCTGCCCGTCTCTTCGGCGCAATCGCGCAACCGTTGGGCCTCGGTGTCAATGTCGCTTTCGCGCGCAGACCGCAACAGACTCTGCCGCGCATTTTGCAGCTTGCCGGCGACAATTTGCCGCGCAATCGCCGCCGCACGCGGCCCATCATCCGCCGCGCGGTATTGCGCCCGCCGCAATGTCACGCTGGTGTTCGGCACCGCTTCCCATCGCCCCAGCAACCAGCCCGTTTCGCTGAAATAATTGACCGCCACGCCGTGTTCCCAACACAGTTGCAGCGCGTGCGGCGACAACGACGATTGCCCAAAGACACAAACCGATTCCAGATGATGAATCGGCACCGACAGCTTCGTCTCGCGCTCTATCTCGACCTTCAGGTTCAGATGATCGCGCGAAACATAAGCACCATTCTGTGTCAGGTACAACGTGTTCTGTTTGATCTCCATATCCTTCAAACCTCCCGCCGCTTTCTTCACGGCTCGGCCGTCCGATGTGTGGAAAGGCTGCGCCTTTCCACGAAACGATTTATTGACTTGAAGGGCTGCGCCCCATCTCGGGCATAGCCCGGTAATAGGAGCAACTTGCCGGAAAGGCATAGCCTTTCCGCACATCAAGTGGCAAAGCCACAAGAACCTGTATCAAGCAGGGCGCTCACTCCCACAGTTGTTCGCGGCAGCGTTCATATTCCGGCGACAATTCGCCGCCGCTGATTTCAGGCAAACAGACGCCGCGCAAACTGCACCCGTCGCAGCGCGGTTTTAATTCAGCGGGCGGAGTCACGCCATCGGCTAACATCTGCCGCACCGCTTCGATGACGCGGATGGTTTCAGCGCGCAGCCGCCAATCCAGAATCACTTCGCGCCGCCGCTTGCTGGCCGCGTGGAAGATGTATCCGACCGGCACTTCGCAAACGAACATCTCTTCCAGACACAATGCCTGCGCGCACAACTGCACGTCGTCATTGTCGAACTTTCGGCGCTTGCCTTTTTTGTATTCCACGGGCACAGGCTGGCCGTCTCGCAATTCCACGATGTCGGCTTTGCCCGCAATGCCGTACTTTGTGGATACCAGCGGCAACGCCCGCAACACCGTTACGCCTTCGCCGGTTTCATAGCCCGGCGAATCTGCATGGTCGTGCAGCAACGTCCCCACCAGCGTGTGTTCGTTGTCGCGCCAGATGCCTTCGATGTGCATCAAGGCGCACCGGCGTGGGCAGAACAGATATTGATTCAGCGCCGAGATCAGCACCGGCTCCGCATCTCTACCATCGTCTTGCATGCTTCCTCCTCAGGCATCCGCATTTGTTCGCCAACATTCGGCGTGGCAGCCCGGCAGTGCTTATGCGTGCGCGTCACCTTGCTGTCGCCGCGCACTATGGTTGCCACCGCCCAAGCCTGTCGCGCCTCGTCAAACACGCAGAAGGCGCGGAACTCGAACGGGAACGGGCGGCGCGTGCGAATGCGCAGCGTGTTCCCGTCCGGCAACAGCTTGATGTTCACCGCCTGCCGGATGCCCGCGCCGATGAAGAAGCGAGCCCGCGCTTCACTCATAGGAGCAATGCGAAGTTGGAACTGTTCAACGGCGTGCGGCGAGATGTATAGCTCGCTAACTTCGGACATGGTTTCACCCCTCGCTGAGCTTGTTCAGCCTCACGCCCTTCGGCAGATTGGCATCAGTCCATTCGCAAACGACTTCATAATCATCGAACGATTGGGGAAATTCGCGGCCTTCCTTCAATTTGACTTTGACGCCCTCAAACAGCTTATGCGCGTGGGCGCAGCCGAGCCGCGCTTCACGTTTGTTTTGTTCGGCGTTGCTCGCATCTTGCGTGCCGACATGCTCGAAGTCGTACAGCCCACGCACCACCATTTCGCCGCGCGCTGCTGACCGGTCGTGCTCGAACATGTTCAACAAGGCTTCAAACAGCAGGTTGAGGTCGCTTTGCGTGAAACCCGTGCGTTCGGCGAATGCCGGCGAGACATAGCCTTTCGCAACGTAGAGCGCATAAGGGACGATGTGCTTGTTGCCCATTGTTCGCTCCTTGCTGGCATCTGCTTCCTTCGTGACAGCACAACGCGTGATTGTGATTTCCAGCGGCGTGATCGGATGGTAGGACTGACCGAAAGTGAACTGCACCGGCCCTCGCACCTGTCCATAAGCAGAACCTTGCAGGACTTTATCGCCAGTGGATAAAACGCCGCCGAAGGTGCGGACATCGTAAAATTCACGGCAAAGCCATTCAATTGCCGACTTTGCCTGATTATCAGCCGACTTTGTCGCTTCAATCGCTTTGCCCTGCTCAGTCTCAATGACGGCTCCCTGCTTGATCAGAATGCCGAATCCGTTGCCGTTGCGTGCAGGCGCGAACTGCTCGACATAGTTTCTAACTTTGCGTTTCAGGCAGACGTCAGAAACGATCCCGCGATTGGTGTTCGGATCAAGACGCGGCATGTTGCCAGCGTCCGGATCGCCGTTGGGATTGCCGTTGGTGACTTCAAACAGAAGTAGAAAGTCGTGGCGATTGGTCAGAACGTTGCTCATTGTGTTTTCTCCTTTTGAAAATTATTGGGCTGTTGATGACTGGTTATTCAGAGTTTCGTTGTTGGCGCGATGTGCGCGGCGGGCGGCATCATCGGCAGCTTTCTGTTGGTAAAAGCCGAGCGCGAAACGCCCCTGCTCCTGCAAACTGAAAGTGCGCGGAAATTGCGGCGGTTGCAGCGGCGCGGGTTGCCGGAAGAGCGCGGCAATTTCGGCAATTTTCCTTTTGATCGCTTCGGAGGCGGCTCGGCCTTTATCGCCCTGCCGTGAAATCTTTCTCAGATGATGCTGATGCAGTCGCCAGAGAATGCCAAAGGCGCTGTTCGGCGCGGACGATGCCGAACCGTAGTAGCGTTCGACGACGCCCGCGCCTTCCAGTTGGAATTCGTGAGCGCGCATTTGCAGATCGTCAAACAGCGCGAGCAATCGCCCGCAGTTATAAGCCGGATCATTGGTTTCAAAGACCTGTGGTTCGATCATTGGTTCACCTTCCTTTCGGGTTCGATTTACAATCAGCCGCAGCAAGGCGAAGCGCGATAGATTGCGCAACGCCGTGTTCGGCCCGTTTTTGACTAAATCAATTTCCAGACGTTTGAGCATAGGGCTGAGTAAGATGAGCGGCGGCGCTGTGCAGTCGAGCGCGGCGCGGTATAACTGTGCCGGAACATCGGCCTGCAAATCCTTCGCTTCGCGCACAGTCGTGCAGGCAAGGCGAAACAGCGCCAGCGGCGGAATCTTTTCGTTCGCCGATGCAATGCCATAAGGCGTGATCTGCAAATCAGCGAACCATCGGTGGAGATTGACGACTGCGGTTTCCAATGGCATCTGCATCCAGTGGCGCACGACGATGCGCCCCGCATTGCCTGAAAGCGTGACGCTGTAAAACTCTTCAGTGTCGGTCAGCGAAGCTTCGTTTCCAGAGCGTGGCGCGCTGAGAAAATCTCGAACGCTTTCCGGTTTCGGCTGATCGAACGCCCAAGTGAAAACATCCGTCGCTTCTTCGGAATTGCGCGCCCAGAAACAAACTGTCATTCCGCCGACACGCAGGTTGTGTTTTTTGTTGGCGAGCAAATGATTGAGCGCCACGCCATACGCCGTCGCGGCTTCAGTCGAAGCTGGAGCGTTGCGGCTCTGATCAAAACCGTAGGAAGAGAAAGCCGGTTTATCGAAGGAGACAATTGCCGCTCCAAATGCCTGTGTGTTCGGCACGCCCTTAATTTTGGGTGTGTGTGTCGCGGCAATCGGCACATCGTCGTTGCCGGTAATCAGACAAATCCCACGTTTCGCCTCAGTCTCTCTGTCTCCGACCTCCTGACCGTGCGTCTTGCGCCACCAGTCGCGCAGCGTTTCGTCTTCGATCAGCAAGCGGTTTTCAATCTGAAAGGTAAAATTGTCAGGTTTGAGTTTGATCTCTTCACCTTTCGCGGTCATTAGCCACCAGGCGGGCTTTTCGTTCGCGGCAGCTCCCTTGCTCACACCCCAACGCAAAAACGAAGGAGTTGAATTGTCGCGGTAAAAAGTCCGTA
>JBDSAM010000536.1:0-20235 GCA_039922135.1 Blastocatellia bacterium | reverse complement strand
TTTCTTTAGTTACTTGAACATCCTGATTGATCCTGCGCGGACTTGACCCGAACGCCAAAGCTGCGCCAAGCCGCAGCACTCCAAAGCTTCGCCCTCTCTGATTTATGCACAGGCTTCCATAACTTCGCCAGGTTGGATTGTGGCGAGGATTTCAATCACGTCAGGCATCATTGGAATATGTGTTTTTCGCCGGTTGTCAGGAGCGCGAAGAACAATCAGAGCGATTGACCGGCCTTTCATTCTCTGCTGAGTCTTGATGTTCTTATCAGCCGTGAGCATAACAGAGAAGCCCTCTTTCTCGGCTTCATCCAGAAGTAGCCCGTTTCTCAGAGCACCCCATCGCAGTTGCATGGTGGTTTTTACTTCGTGATCCGGAAGGGCGCGAAAGAGCCTATGGTCGAGAAGAATTTTCACCGTTGAGTAGAGAGTTGAAGAGACCGGTTCGAGCAAGCTCTAAAACCTTAATCGCTTGATCACGAGTGACGGGAGGGAACCCTTCTAAAAATTCGTCAATAGGTTCGCCGCCTTCCAGATAATCAAAGAGATTTTGAATCGGGACCCGAGTATTTATGAAGCAAGGCTCGCCGCTGACGCGCTCAGGATCAATCCAGATGACGCCTTCGATGACTTTCGCGGCGTCTTCGGTTGCGGTGGTAGTAATTGCTTGAGTAGCCATGGACAAACTATACCACCAGCACGGCGAAGCTATGGAAGTGATTTTGGCGATCCAGGCAAGTCAGGCTAAAATCCGCACCGAGGTGACATTGAATGACGAATGATCAGTCAATTGAAGAACAGTTGCGCGAATGGGCGAATCAGCTTGCGCCCGAACACAAACAGATGCTGCTGGGAATGCTGGCAGAAGATGACCGCGTGCGTCGCGCCGCGCGGCTGGATTTTGCCGTGACGCAGTTGGAACGGCTGTGTACTGATCGCAGTTTGAACTGGGACAGCATGAGCGAGAGCGAACGCGAATCGTTTCTGGACAGCCTGATCCGCGAAAATGAGATGTATTCGACGCACGTTGGTGGGACGGCATCTGCGATGATTGCGCCTTGCCACCAATGCGGACGTGATATGGCACCCAGCGATCTATATCGTATTTACTTTGGCGAACGCCCGCCCAGTACTGAGCGGTCGGCAGCGATGCTGGTGGTCATGGACATGGACACAGACGCTAACTTTCCGCTGTTGTCGGAAACCGAAATTATGGTTGGCCGCCTGGACCCTCATCGCGGCATACGCCCTGATGTTGACTTGTCCCGATATGATCCGGCATCCCGCATCTCGCGCCGCCATGCGCGCATCACCGCGCGCGGCCACCAATACTTCATCGAAGACATGGGTAGCGCCAACGGCACCATCGTCAATGGCCGCAACCGGTTGAAACCGCAGGAGCCGTATCCATTGGTTAATGGCGACGTGGTCAAACTTGGCGAAACAACGTTGAAGTTTGTCGGCTGAGTACTTTCGCAATTTTGCACTGGCATTCCTTGCACTTTATTGCTTCATCTACAACATCAGGTCAATCCGAATTACTGGAGAAACGATGAAACGATTTTCGATGTTCATCATCATTCTGGTTTGCGCCAGTCTGTTTACGATTACCGTGCGCCCGCAAAACCAGAACACGCCGCCAAAGGATAACAATTTAATTGCCATTGTCGGCGCGACCGTGGTGGACGGAACGGGTGCTGAACCGCAGCGCAACACCGTAGTCATTCGCGGCGACCGCATTGAAACCGTTGCGCCCAAAGTTGAACTGCCTGCTGGCGCGCGAATCATCCACGCTGAAGGCTTAACACTGATGCCAGGCATTTTCGATCTGCACACGCACCTGCCCTACTCTTCCATCAATGGCGCGACCAGCGACTGGGCAAAGAATTTGAAGGCATATCTTTACTGCGGCATCACTTCTGTAGTGGACTTCGGCACATATCCTGAAACTTTTGAACCGATGCGGCGGCTGATTCGCAGCGGCGTCATCGAAGCGCCGCGCATCAGCCTAGCCGCGCGCATCTCAACTCCCGGCGGTCATGGGGCCGAAGGCGGACGTGGCGATTTCTTCTCGCTTGAAGTAACCACTCCGCGTGAAGCCCAGGCCGCCATCCGCCGCGTGCTGCCCTATCAACCAGACGTGATCAAAGCCTTCACCGACGGCTGGCGTTATGGCGCAGCACCAGATTTGACCAGCATGAACGAAGACACGCTGACGGCGCTGGTCGCCGAAGCGCACAAGAACGGTCTGGAAGTATTAACGCACACCGTTACGCTGGACAAAGCCAAGATCGCCGCGCGTTCCGGAGTGGATGTGATTGATCACGGCACCGGCGACAAAGACGTGGATGAAGAGTTGATCGCTTTGATGAAAACCAAAGGCACGACCTACGCACCGACGCTGGCCGTTTACGAACCGCGCGGGCGCGATATTCTGACACCGCTGCTGGCGTCAGTGCTCAATCCGGCCGCGCGCGAAATGATGAATCCGCCGCTCGTGCCACCGCAGAATCCACCGCTTCAACCCGCCGCAGGTTCAGCCGAAAACGGCGATTCGGCGCGTCGGCAACGCTGGGCGACGCTGCAACGCAACACTGCCGCGTTGCGCAAAGGCGGGGTCACCTTCGGCACAGGCACAGATGCAGGCGTCACCGGCACTCATCACGGATGGGCCACCTTGCGCGAATTGCAGTTGCTGGTTGCAAGTGGACTGACGCCAATGGAAGCCATCACCGCCGCGACAGCAAACGCCGCCCGAGCCCTGAAAGTAGACCAGGAACGTGGCACGATTGCGCCGGGCAAGCTGGCTGATCTGATCTTGATTGCAGGCGAACCACACAAAAACATTCACGATATTGAAAAGATCAAGCGGGTATTTCTGGGCGGGCGGGAACTGGATCGGGAGAAATTGGCGCGTGATATTGTATCACCAACGCTGACGCCGATCCCCGCGATCAAAGCACAGGAGTTGATTGACGATTTTGAAAGCGCCAGCGGACGCAGCGCGGCTGATACCTTGTGGGTTAATTCCAGTGACGCGGGCGCTGACGCGTCAAAAATGCTATTCGGCAGAATCACCCGCGATGCCGGCAACCATGCGCTGTCCGTCACGACGCGAATGGCGGAAAAAGACCGCCCATTCGCGCGTATCAGTGTGCCTTTAAGCAAAGGCGCGATTGAACCTACGGACGCGCGCGAATTTCGCGGCGTGAAGTTTGACGCGCGTGGCGACGGCGACTATCGCTTGCTTTCCCCAACTTATAACAACGGCATCTTCCAAGCTCCCTTCAAAGCGACGCCGCAATGGCAAACGGTCAGCATTGATTTCTCCTCGCTAAAACCAAATAACGTGCGTGGAAATGGAGCGTGGCGTGGCGATGACTTATTGATGCTCAGCTTCGAAATGGCCCGCACGGCAGGAAGCTTCGGTTGGCTGGAGATTGACAATGTAGCTTTTTACCGTTGATCGCTACAGGACAAGCGGTTACATTGGCTTGATCTCAGGACATCTTTAACCAAAGGGAACACATGGCGAATCAATCACCTCTCTATCAAAAACTCGACAGTTACATTCGCGGCGTGCGCGGCGAATTTGAAGACAAGTTGGCCGCGCTGGTCGAAATACCCAGCGTCAGCAGCGATCCGGCTGCATTGCCAGACATCCGCCGCTGCGGCGAACTGGCCGCGCAATTCCTGCGCGATTTCGGAGTCAAAGCTGAACCAATTCCGACGCCGGGCAATCCGGTCGTCATGGGTTCGATCGTCACCGATCAGAAAAACCCGACAGTGACCATTTACAACCACCTGGACGTTCAGCCTGCTGATCCATCGGAATGGAACAAAGCGCCTTTCAAATTTAATAAAGTCGGCGACCGGTACGAAGGCCGAGGAACCACCGACGATAAAGGCCCAGCTCTGACCACCATGCTCGCCGTGCGTTACGCGGTCGAAAACGGCCTGCCACTCAACTTCAAATTTATTTGGGAACTGGAGGAAGAGATTGGCTCGCCACACTTTGAATACTTCGTCAAACGCAACAAAGGCCATCTGATTACCGACTCGATCATGGTCTCTGACACTATTTGGATTTCACGCAAACAACCGGCGGTGCCATATGGGCTGCGCGGCTTGCAAGGCTTCCTGTTCAAGCTTGAGACGCATTCGAAGGACGTGCATTCGGGGTTAGTGGGCGGCGCGGCGCGCAACCCCATTGGCGAACTGGCCCAGGTCATTACTCAGTGTTATGACGCCAAAACCGGCAAAGTAAAGATTCCAGGTTTTTATGACGACGCAATTCCGCCAACCAAAGATGAGCTTAACAGCTTCGTCAATTCAGGCTTCACGACCAAAGGCTACATGAAAGCCTACGAACTGAAATCCATCCGAGCAAACTTGAAGACTGAGGCCGATGTGCTAAGAGCCTTTATGGCCGCGCCAACCTTTGAAGTTCATGGCATCACCGGTGGTTACACTGGCCCAGGTTTTAAAACCATCGTGCCATATCGCGCCGAAGCCAAGATCAGCACGCGGCTGGTTAATAATCAACGCCCAGCCAAAATTGCCAAGCTTGTCAAAGACTTCGTCTATGAGATCAATCCTGACGTGAAGGTCGAAGCCATTCAGTCTCTAGAACCATTTCGCGGCGATTTCACCGGCCCATACGCCGATGCCGCGCGCGTTGCAATGAAGTTTGCCTTTGGCAGAGAGCCGGCTTTCACACGAGAAGGTGGCTCTATCGGCGCGGTCGTCACGATGCAGAAGCACCTGCGCGCGCCGATTACCTTTATGGGCCTGAGTCTGCCTGAACACGGCTACCACGCGAAGAACGAGAATTTTGACTGGGGACAGGCGGCGGGCGGAATCAAGATGTTCGTGAAGTATTTTGAAGAGATTGCAAAGCTGAAGTAAGGCAACGCTGTTTTCATCACGCGAACTGAAATGAGCGAACCCGATAGACTTTGTATCTATTGAAGCTAGAGCGGCAGCTTGCTGAGTTTGGGCATCACCATAAGCTGTTAATAAGCGGCTGCTTGTTTGAGGCTAGCAGCATATTTGGAGGAAACTGCCCGCCAAAGAATTTCAACAGACCTAATAAAAAGGGGGGCTTGCAACCGGGTGACCGTTCGCAAGCCCCTTTGATTCTTGCGACAGACTTCAGAGTCAAAGTGCAATTCCCTCAATCGCCGAGCAACTCTTCCAGCACCTGCCAATATTCCTTGCTGATCGGCATAACCGACAGGCGAGGCAAGCGCACAAGATCAAATTCCTTAAGCGCCTCGGTGGCCTTTATTTCGCTGAGCGATACTTGGCGCGGAAATCGGCGTTTCGGTTTGAGGTTAATGATAACCAAAGTATCGTCTTTCTCTTTCGGATCGGAGTAAGGTTCGCTGATGGCTTCGGCCATTCCAACAATCGCCCTCTCATTGCCGGTATGGTAGATCAGGATTTCATCGCCCAGCTTCACTTGGCGCAGGTATTTCAGCGCCTGGTTGTTGCTGACACCATCCCAAACAGCTTTTTTGTCACGCTCCAAATCGTTGTATGAATATTCGCTCGGTTCCGTTTTAAATAACCAAAGTTTCGCCATCGAATTTGTACTTCCCTTTGAGTGCCAGTTTCAAAAATAGAAATCGAATAATTTATATTCAGCCCACACATATGAATGCCGGACCGAAAGAATCATCGCAGGATAAATGGGACATCATTGAGACATTAGCCAGTCTGTGGCTTCGCCAGGTCGGCGAGCGTAGCACTGGCGGCGCGTTGCAAATCCTGGGGCGCGAGGATCATCTGCAAACCGCGCTGGCCCGCGCTAACACTGATGAGTTCGTGTCCAAGCGCGCTGTGATCGAGATAAAGAGGGTATTTCTTTTTCGATCCCAGCGGTGAGACGCCGCCACGAATGTAACCCGTCAGCGATTGTATTTCCTTTACCGCAACCAGCTCAACCTTCTTGTTACTGGTGGCAGAGGCAAACTTCTTCAGATCAAGTTCAGCATTGCCGGGAACGCACGCCATCACAACACCGGATTTATCACCACGAGCGACCAGTGTTTTGAATGTCGCCTCCGGTGGCATGTTCACCTTGCGCGCAACGGTGATGGCATCTAGTTCATCTTCGTTCACTTCGTAAGCACGAAGCTCATAAGTGATCTTCAGTTGGTCCAGCATTCGCGCGGCAATCGTCTTCATATGCTCGATAAACCGGTCATTTGCTTTTGGCAGCCATCACTCTGGACTCAGCTTCGAGCGCAGCTTCCCAAGTCTTATACAGCCCTGCGATACGCTCTTCCAAGGCCCGATACTTTTCGCTTAATTCGAACAGCCTGACTTTATCACGCGCGATTTCTTCAGTAGAAAGTCGGGCTGCCAAGGCTGGCAAATCAGCTTCGGCGCGATGAATCTCGGCCTCGATTTCCGCTGCCGAAGGAGATTTTTCGCGCGACTTGTTGGTCTTGTTCTGTTTGGGCACGTCAACCTTGCGGACAGTACGCTCGGCTTTCTGTGCATCGGCTTCGCGCGCCTGCTGCTCGGCTTGTATGCGATGATGCGCTTCGTAAAATTCCGTGTAGCCACCGTCAAAATACTCCACGGCTTTATCTGTAAAGGCCAGAATCTGCGTCGCGATGCGATCCAGAAAATAACGGTCGTGTGAGACAGTGATTATCGTGCCGCCGAATTCGTTCAGCGCGTCTTCCAGCGCTTCGCACGATGCAATGTCCAGATGGTTGGTCGGTTCGTCCAGCACTAGCACGTTAACGCGCGAATAGATCAGCTTGGCCAATGCCAGCCGGCCCTTTTCGCCGCCGGATAACGCCGAGACAGGCTTGAACACGTCATCGCCCGAAAACAAAAACCGTCCGAGAAATCCACGCAGTTCGCCGTCCGTGATAGTCGCCGAAGCAATTGTTCGCAGTTCACCCAACACGGTGTTGCGATCGTCAACGGTCAATAACCGCTGATCGTAATAGCCCACGTTGACGCCTGTCCCCCAACGGAATTCGCCTTCAAGCGGTTTCTGTTCTCCCAAAAGCGTACGCAGCAGCGTCGTCTTGCCCGTGCCATTACCGCCAATAATACCAAGCCTGGCACCCCGCCGAAGTGTCACATCCAAATGATCGGCCAGTGTTTTCGCCGGGAATCCAATTGCCAAGTCATCCAAAACCAGCACCTGATCGCCGGTGCGCGTCGTCGGCTTTAGTTTGAAGTTGGTTGCATCCAGATCATTGACACTTTGCAACCGATCCACCCTTGCCAGCAGAGTGCGCCGCGACTTGGCCTGCTTGGTCTTCTGCCCGGCCAGGTTGCGGCGGATGAAATCTTCCGTGCGCTCAATCATCTCGCGCTGTTGTTCGTAGGCGCGCTGCTGCTGTTCGCGACGCTCCTCTTTCTCAATAACGTAAGCGCTGTAATTTCCTTTGTAGCTTTCAATCTTACCGAACTCCAGATCAAGTACTCGCGCCACCGTATGATCCAGAAAGAAGCGGTCATGCGAAATAATCAGGTAGGCTGATCTGTAGGATGATAAAAAGCCTTCCAGCCATTCGACAGCATCCACGTCCAGATGGTTCGTCGGTTCGTCCAGTAACAGAATGTCCGGTTCCAGCAATAACAGCCGGGCCAAACCTAACCGGTTCTTTTCGCCACCTGACAAAGTCTCAGCGCGTTTGCTGAATTCATCCTTCCCAAATCCCAGTCCAAGCACCACAGATTCGGCGCGCGCGTGATAAGTGAACCCACCTTGGTGTTCGTAGGTGTGCTGAGCGTCGCTATATTCATGCATTACGCGATCAAGCTCATCCCCCGTCATTTCATTCATCGCGTGTTCAAGTTCGCGCATCTTCTCTTCCAGGAATCGCAAATTTTCAAACACAGCCAGCGCCGCATCCATCACCGTCTCCGCGCCTGAAAAATCAACATGCTGCGCCAGCACCCCGACGCGCATTCCACGCATTGCGTCAAATTCGCCGCTGTCTGCTGATTCGGCACCCGTGACCAGCCGGAAGATGGTTGTCTTGCCCGCACCGTTGCGGCCTACCAAACCGACGTGTTCGCCAGGATTAAGTTGGAATGTCACGCCGCGCAGTACCTCTTGCGCACCGTACGATTTGGTAACTTCGGTTAAACGGAAAAGCATTTAGTGTTAGTGGCTGGTGATTGGCGGTTAGTGGTTAGTGAATGACATTAACGCCAACCACCAACCACTAACTACTAATCACCATTGATTACTTATTCGGGGATGCTGCGGCAGATGGTGAGGCCTGCGGCGAAACAGCGGGACTGGTAGCGCCGGCTGCGGGGGCTGGACGCAGCACGCCGAAATTGTTCGGATTTTCCAGCATTCGCTGGGCCAGATAGTTTTCAATCTTGGCTTCATCGCGCGCGCGCGCCTGCAGCGCAGCATCGGCTATCTGTTTACGCTGAGTCAGTATGGCATCAGAAATCTCCTTGCGCACCTCATCCATTGTCCGATCTCGCGTTTCGGTCTGTTTGCCTGTGACCTTAAAGACGTGCCAGCGTCCGGCTGAATCCTTGACGGGCGGGGTAATGTCGCCTTCCTGCATGCCCATCAATTCGTCCCCCACCTTAGCTGGAATGCCCATCGCTTGCGGCAGCCCTGCGAATTGCTCTTTAGCCAGAAAACCAAGATCGCCGCTATTTTTGAAAGACTCGTGTTCAGAAAACTGACGGGCGACCGTGGCGAAATCCGAGCCGTTCTTAAGACGGACCTGAATTTCGCGAATCCGCTGTTCTGCGGCGGCATCGCCGACAGCATCGAACTTCGTGCCATTATTGGCCGGATCAATGATGATGTCAGAAAGGTAAACGCCTGGCTGTAAAGCAAACTGTTTGGGGTTGCTGTTGTAGACGTCGGCGACCTCGCGCTCCTGCACCTTCAGTTGCGAGCCAAGCTTTTCATTCAACTTCTCCACCGAAAGCTGGCGTTTGGCCAGCTCGCGGAACTGCTCCTCGCTCTGGTTGGTTTGTTTCAGTTCGCTGGCGAAAGCCTCTTCAGTCAGGCCACGATTCTGTTTGTAGCGCTGGACTGCCTGTTTCAGTTCATCTTCAGTCGGAATGATCGCGTCTTTCTGCGCCCGTTGATAAAGCACTTCGTCATTGATCAGACTGTCAAGCGCCTGCAATCTATAGCCAGCGAGGGCCAGCGGCGAAAGCTGGCTTTCCTGCCCACGAAACTGCTGGGCAATCACTCGATCTACGTCTTTCACCATGATCTTATTGCCGTTAACAGCGGCGGCAACATCATCAGCGCCACCTCCGGTGGCACTGCTGCTATTGCCACAGGCGGCGGTGGCAACCGCAAAAGCAAACAAAAATGAATGCAACAAGATTTTTCGCACTGTAAAAACTCCTCTTGGAAGGGTGTCCGACAAGCACCCGGTCATCGCGGGCCTTTGTCGCGGGGGATCTATAATCACGAGCCAGCGGCATCATGAAACTTGCCGGGCGTCGCCTACTATTGGCTCAGGCCAACGCAATCACTTCAATCTCAACTTTCACATCGCGCGGCAATCGCGCCGCCTGCACGGTTGAACGCGCTGGACGGGATGCGCCGAAGAAAGTCGCATAAACTTCATTCATCGCGGCAAAATCATTCATATCAACCAGAAAAACAGTGGTCTTAACTACTTGATCCAGTGAAGATCCTGCGGCTTCGAGAACTGCCTTGACGTTTTGCAACACACGTTCAGTCTGAAGGCGAATCTCTCCGCCAACCAACAGCATTGTCGCCGGATCAAGAGGAATCTGTCCCGAAGCAAAGATGAAACTATTTGCCCCTGTCACTTTGATCGCTTGCGAATAAGGGCCGATGGCCTGTGGAGCAAGGTCCGTCTGGATGCTTTGCATCATTCTGTCCTGTTTCTACTGTTTGAATTGGAATGCGAAATTGATGGCGGATTGTAATCGAAAAAATTGATTTGTTGAAGTCATACAATTGCTGAGAAGCCTTGATCGCTTTCAATAAAACAATCAGGGTCTCCGGGGAAAGCACAATAGTTACCTTTTTGGCTGAATGCTGTGCTAAAGGCCCGTCTGAATGGCTACCTGTTTGCCATCTGATGCGCAGGAGCCAACACAGGCACCGTCTGTGCCGTGCGGGATTGATTCCCCATGGCGCTGAGCAAGCGATTGGGCATCAGGCCCAGGTAGAAGGTTCCGAGCAAAGCCAGAATCAATGCAACTGCCGTCGCCGCGCTGATGCGGGGTTTGACGAACCCTGGCGCGAGCGGGCGGAAGAACATGACGACGATCGGGTACAAGTAGTAATAGACCGAGATGATGCTGTTTATAACCGCTACAACAATCAGCCAACGCAGCGCAGGCGCGCCATCCCAAGCTGACCTGAAGATAAAGAACTTGCTCATAAAGCCGGCGGTCGGGGGAATGCCAGCCAGGCTGAACAGGAAGATCACCAGTGAAAAGCTAAGTGCCGGAGTTTCAAAACCAATGCCGGCATAATCAGCAATCTCTGTTTTCTGGTCGCCTGCGCGCGCCAACAACTGAATAACGGCAAACGCGCCCACGCTCATCACCGAATAGGCCAACAAGTAAAATGCGACTGGAGCAGATTGGCCAGTGACGAATCCGACCAGCGCATAGCCTGCATGCGCGATGGAGGAATAGGCGAGCATTCGTTTGATGTTCTTCTGCGACAGCGCAATTACATTGCCGACGGTCATCGTAATTGCGGCAATCACCGCGATCGAAATCACCCAAGTGTGTTGCAACTGAGTACTGAGCGGATTGCCCGTCGTGTTAAAACTTTCAGCAAACACGCGCAGGAAGGCGGCAAAGACAGCAGCCTTCGGCGCGGTGCTCATAAAGCCCGTGACGATCGTCGGCGCGCCTTCGTAAACGTCCGGCGTCCACAAATGGAAGGGTGCGCTGGCAATCTTAAAGCCGAAACCAACCAGCATCATCGCCGCACCGGCCATCAGCAAGGCTGGAAATTGAACCTCACCTTTTGAAATGGCTGCACCGATATTTTCCAGATTAGTCGTTTTGGTCGCTCCGTACACTAGTGCCATTCCATACAATAAAAATGCCGTCGCAAACGAACCGAGCAGGAAGTATTTCAACGAAGATTCGTTGGCGCGCACGTCATAGCGGCGATACCCCGCCATCACGTAGGTTGTGATCGAGGCAATCTCCAAGCCCAGGAAAACGACGACCAGATCGCCCGCCCCAGCTAACAGCAGCATTCCCACCGTGCCGAACAGAATTAAGGAGAAGAACTCGCCCGGCGGCAACGCTTCATCACGCAGAAACTGCATGGCCAGCAGCGTCACCAGGATCGCCACAATCAGAATCGTCGCCGAAAAGAAGATGCGGATCGGATCAATCACGACCATCCCGGAAAAGTATCCATGTCCCTGAACACCGCCGATGCCATTCAGTCGAATGACGCCAATCAGTGCCAGCACCAAGCCGACAAGCGCGATTCCGGCATTAGCTTTTCGCGCGCCCCGCTTCGAGAAAGCGTCCACCAGCATGACTAATACACCCGCAATCGAAACAATGATTTCAGGAGCGACTGACCAATAATTCAGGTTGAGTAGGTTGAGTTGCATTGTAATTAGAGTTTGAAGTTCTCTCGTGCCGGATCATGGCCCTTATTCACCCAGGCGCTTGATGGCGATCTTTTCGGTTTCCCCTGTGACGATTTTTTTCATGGCATTGATCGTCTTTTCGCTTGTGCGCAGAAAGGTCATTGGCGCAACACCCATCACAATCGCCATCACCACCAGCGGCACAAGCGCGAAGACTTCACGCGTGTCCATGTCTTTTAATTCGGCGTTCTCGCGCTTGGTCGCTTCGCCAAACAGTACGCGCTGCAACATCCACAGCAAATAGACTGCCGACAGAATGACGCCTGTCGCGCCTAATACAGCGAACAGCTTTGCGTACGGAACCGCCGATGTGAACGTGCCCAGCAGGATCAGGAATTCGCCGATGAAGCCGTTAAGCAGCGGCAATCCCAAGCTGGCCAGCGCAATAATCATGAACAGCGTTGAATACTGCGGCATCGGCGTGGCCACGCCGCCAAAGTCATCAATCTGCCGCGTGTGGCGGCGGTCATAGATAATGCCAACACATAGGAACAATCCACCAGTCGCAATTCCATGAGCCAGCATTTGATAAAGCGCGCCCTGCATTCCCTGCTCCGTGAAGGCGAAGATGCCCATCACGACAAAGCCCATATGGCTGACCGACGAATACGCCACCAGCTTCTTCATATCTGGCTGCACCATCGCTACCAGCGCGCCGTAGATTATGCCGACCACCGCCAGCGCCATGACGTAAGGTGCGGCTTGGCGCGAAACGTCAGGAAAGAATTGCAGGTTGAAGCGCATCAGACCGTACGTTCCCATCTTCAGCAGCACGCCCGCCAGAATGATCGAACCGGCAGTGGGCGCTTCAACGTGCGCGTCCGGTAGCCAAGTATGGAATGGAAAGAGCGGAACTTTAATGAAGAATGCCAGCGCGAAGGCCAGCCACAGCCAAGTCTTAATTCCGCCAGGAATGACCGTTTTGCCTGTTGCAATGTTGTTCGTGATTTCCAGGATGTCGAAGGAATTACCACCGGCTTTGGCGTTGTACAAGTAGACCGCGATGATCGCGACCAGCATTAGCAAGCTGCCGACGACCGTGTACACGAAGAACTTTATCGCTGCGTAGATGCGCCGTTCGCCACCCCAAACGCCGATCAGGAAGTACATCGGGATCAGCGTAATCTCGAAGAAGACATAGAACAGGAACATATCCAACGAAACAAAAACGCCGATCATGCCGGTTTCCAAAATCAGCATGAAGATCATGTATTCGCGGACGCGCTTGATGACATGCCAACTGGCCAGCACTGAAATCGGCATCAGGAAGGTCGTCAGCAGTACCAGCCAGATGCTCAAACCATCTATGCCAACATTGTAATAAATGCCCAGTGACCCAATCCACGGCGTTTTCTGGATCAGTTGAGGCAAAGCATTCGTCCGATCATAACTGGCCAGCAAGCTCAGCGAAATGACAAAGGTCACCAGCGTAACGGCCAAGGTGACCCAGCGATAAAGATTGTTCGATGCTTTATGTTGGCTTTCAGAAGTGGCAGAAGCGGCAGAAGTGGATCGCAGTGCCAATAGCAACAGCAAAATGATGCCAACCAGCGGCAGGAAAGTTGTAATGGTGATGAGGTTCATAATCTCGCGAGCCAGATTACGGACGTTCCGTCCGCGCATCATTCGTTAATTTGCCGGTGCAAGCGGACGCAACGTCCGCGATCCATCGGGTAGCCAACAAGAACAATAAGGACAAGCTCTACCGCAACGCGATATAACTGAAATAGCCGATGACGATGATCGCGCCAAGCAGAATGACTGCGGCATAGCTGCGCGCAAAGCCCGACTGCGTATAGCGTAGGACGCCGGAGATATCTCCAAACATACGCGCCACACCATTGACGAAGCCGTCAATGATCTTCACGTCAACGACCTTCCATAAGCCATCGCGCGACAGATGTTCAATCGGCTGAATAACAGCGTCTTCGTAGATTTCGTCCACGTAGTATTTTTCTTCCAGCGTCTTCGGCATTTTCCGAAGTGGCTTCTTGCTGAAGACGGCAATGCCGATGCCGATGCCAAGTAAGCCAAGAATAACAGACAAGACCGTCAGCCCTAACTCAGTGCTTGTGTCGTGATGTTCTTCGCTTTTTGCAACATGACTTTCGCTGGCAGCAGCCTCGCGTCCGTCGATTGTCGGCGTGCCGACTTCGCCCCGCGTGACGGAATGCGCGACTGGTGTTGTATGGCCAAACGGCTGCGCTTCGGCAATCACCGGTTGCAGAAAATGCTCAAAGTGATTCGATCCGCCCATTGCTGCTGGAACGCCTACCAGACCACCAATCAACGAAAGCACCGCCAGGATTGCCAGCGGAATCCACATGACCGCCGGTGATTCGTGCGGTTTGCCGAGAGCGGCATGCGCGTGATCGGCATCAGTATGTTCCGCGTGGGCATCATTACTGTGGCCAGGACGCGCCTGTCCAAAACGCTCTTGCCCGAAAAACGTCAGCCACATCATTCGGGTCATATAGATCGCGGTCAGCAACGCCGTCAGCGCAGCTAATCCCCACAAAGCGTTGCCTACTCCAGGCGGCAACGCTTCAGTCGAGAATGTGCGCCACAGAATCTCGTCCTTGCTGAAGAACCCCGACAGCAGCGGGAAGCCTGAGATCGCCAACCAGCCAACAAACATCGTGGCGAACGTGATGGGCATGTATTTGCGCAATCCACCCATCTTGCGAATGTCCTGCTCTTCGTGCATTCCGTGAATGACCGAACCGGAGCCGAGGAAGAGCAGCGCCTTGAAGAACGCGTGCGTCATCACGTGGAAGATGCCCGCGGTGAACGCTCCCACGCCGCAAGCCAGGAACATATAACCAAGCTGCGAAACGGTCGAATAGGCCAGCACCTTCTTGATATCGTTCTGCGCCAGGCCAATCGTCGCGGCAAAGATCGCGGTTGCCGCACCAATCACCGCAATGACCAGCATCGCCGTCGGAGATTTCGTCACCACCCAACTGCAACGCGCCGTCAGATATACGCCCGCCGTGACCATTGTCGCCGCGTGAATCAACGCCGACACCGGCGTCGGGCCGGCCATCGCGTCCGGCAGCCAGACGAACAGCGGAATCTGCGCCGACTTCCCCGTCGCGCCGACAAACAGCAGCAACGCAATTGCTGTCATCGTGCCAAAGACCCACAAGCCTTCAACCGGCATCGCCGCCGCCGTCACCAAAAAGCTTCGGACGATCTCACCGCCCGCGCCCGGCTTGTCCACAAAGCTGATCGTCCCAAAGGTCGTGAAGACCAGGAACATCGCGATCATGTAACCGAAGTCGCCGATGCGATTGACGATGAACGCCTTCTTTGCCGCGTCACCGGCTTCTTTCTTGCGGATGTAATAGCCAATCAGCAGGTAAGAGCAAAGCCCAACGCCTTCCCAACCGACGAACAGCAGCAGCAGGTTATCGGCCAGCACCAGCGTCAGCATCATGAACATAAACAGGTTCAGGTAGGTGAAGAACCTGTAGTAGCCCGGATCGCCGTGCATATAGCCTGTGGCGTAGATGTGAATCAGCAAGCCAACGCCAGTGATGAACAAAATGTAGATGCCTGAGAGCGGATCGAGCAGGTAGGCAAAGTCAGCGCGAAAAGCGCCAACCGAAATCCAGGTGAAGAAGTAGTCGGTGACGCGCCGGACGCCATCAGCGCCAGCCGACGCATGCGTCAGTTGATTGAACGACGCAAAGGCCAGCACAGCCGAAACTGCAACCGACAGGCAGGCAATCGCGCCGACGACCTTTTCGCCCAACCGTTTGCCGAACAGTCCGTTAATGAGTGCGCCAATCAGCGGCGCAAGAGTGATCCATTTAAGCATAGGGATTACAGTCTCAGCAGATCCGCTTCGTCCACGTTGATAGTTTCGCGGCTGCGGAAAAGCGAGATGATGATCGCCAAGCCCACGGCAGCTTCGGCGGCGGCGACGGTCATGACGATGAAGACGAACAACTGCCCCGTGACATCGCCCAGAAAGCGCGAGAAGGCGACCAGCGTCAGGTTGACGGCGTTGAGCATCAGCTCAATGCACATAAACAGCGAAATGATGTTGCGTTGAATGATGACGCCGACCACTCCGATAGTGAACAGCACGGCGCTCAGCGCCAGATACCAGGAAAGCGGAACCATATTAAGCGGCAACCTCCTCTTCAATCTCTCGGACAGTTTCGATGGCGGGCATTGGAGTACTCCGATTGGCCGCGTTCAAAGCATCTTCGATCAAGTTCGTATCCGCAGCACTTTCGCGGCGCGCCAGCAGCATCGAACCGACAATCGCCATTAGAATCAGCACCGATGCGGCTTCAAACGGCAGCACGTAATTCGTGAACATTCCATTGGCGATGGATTCAACCGTGCCCGGCGGGTTGGCCGAAGCAGGCGGCGCGCCAACGGTTTTGATCACCGCGAAAACTTCGCCGAGCATTGCCAGAAAGAATGGCACGGCCAAATATTTCAGATATTTCTGCTGGTCGGTCTTCGATTCTTCTTCACGCACATTGAGCAGCATGATCACGAAGATGAATAAGACCATAATTGCTCCGGCGTAGACCAGCACCTGAATGGCCGCGATGAAGGGCGCGTATAGCGTCACGAACAATGCCGCCAGCGTACACAGCACGATAATCAGGGCAAGAGCGCTGTAGATCGGGTTGTGCTGCAGGATGACGTTAAAAGCCGCTACCACGCACAGCGCCGCAAAGCCCAAAAAGAGAATGTGGCTGATCTCGATTGTGTTTAGGAGTGTATTTACGTCCATTTTGTTTCCTAACCGGATCAGTATCGCAACCGGTAGGGAGCGAGTTTTGCGCCAGCACCCGCTCCCTACTGGTCGCGGTACTGACTCATTTTTTAGAGGAAGATCACGCCCAGCACAGCTGCCAGCACAATGTTAAACAGCGCCACCGGCAACAGGAACTTCCAACCAAAGTTCATCAACTGGTCATAACGCAATCGCGGCAAGGTTCCGCGCAGCCAAATGTACAGGAGCATGAAGAAGCCGATTTTCAGGAAGAAGTAGAGTACGCCCAACACGGGAATCTGCGCGACTCCCGGCCCGTTCCAGCCGCCGAAAAACAGCGTTGTCGCCAGCATCGAAACCGTCAGCATGTTCACGTACTCAGCCATAAACAGCATCGCGAACTTCAGCGAACTGCTGTATTCAGTGTGAAAGCCACCAACCAGTTCGGTCTCGGCTTCGGGCAGGTCAAACGGCACTCGATTGGTTTCGGCAATGGCGCTGATGAGGTAGATGAAAAACCCGATGACCACCGGCAGTATCATAAAGACGCCCGCCGACCCACCGAAGATATTCCATCTCATCCCGCCCCAACCCGATTGCTGCTTGACGATCTCCACCAAATCCAGCGACCCGGTCATTAGCACCACGGCAATAACTGACAGCGAGAGCGATAACTCGTAGCTGATCATTTGTGCTGAAGAGCGCAGGCCACCCAGAAGGCTGTACTTTGAATTCGAGCCCCAGCCCGCCATCACAATGCCGTAAACGCACATGCTAGTCACTGCCATCACATAAAGCAGGCCGATGTTGAAGTGCGTGACGTACAGTTCGGTTGGGCCAATGTAGGGCAGATTCACCGTAGGGCCGATGGGGTAGACAATCGTCGCCATAAATGCCGGAACCACCATCACGACCGGCGCCAGCGTGTAAAGCCACTTGTTGGCTTCCAGCGGCGTGATGTCTTCCTTAAACAGAAACTTGATGCCGTCGGCCACCGATTGCAGCAAGCCGAACGGGCCAGTGCGATTCGGGCCCAGCCGGTTTTGGATAAAGGCCAGTCCGCGCCGTTCGATCCAGTTCATCGAAACGGGCGACAGCAGGCCCAGCACAAAAACGGCGGCGACCTTGATCAGCGATTCAATGACGAATCTGAAATCAATTGAATTGAGGAGTGATGACATAAGCTTTCGTTCAGCTTCTTCTTATAGCTGGAACAATTTTGAGCAATTGCGCGATGATCATAAATTGAAGGACAGCGTGCTGCACTAATGAGTCAAATCCTTCCGTGTTCATTGGGCTATGCAGGGTAAATCACGGGGGTCGCTAATTCACGATCCTGCGTCGGCGATTGCGTTGGCGCAAACATTTCAGAATGACGCGTGATCTGCACGAAACGCTGATGCAATCGCGTTCCGGCTTTGACAACCAAATCAGCACTCTCCACTGCAACAGAGCGATTGATCTTCGCGATCTGTCCGGTCAAACGATCTGCCAAGTCAGCGCGATCAATTTTGCCGGCATCCGCCGATGGCAATTTGATCTGCGTTGCGCCTTCGTTGGCCAGTTGGTTATGCGACAAGCCGGCAAGTCCGGGGACGCGCTCGGCCATCTCCTTGAAGATGTTCTTGAGCTGACCGGCAAATCCGAAATCCACGCCCATCAGCTTGGCTAATTGATTGACGACCATCCAATCAGGACGCGCCTGGCCAACTGGCGGAATCGTGCGGCGAACAAACTGAATCTGCATGCCGTTGTTGATCTGTGTGCCCTGCCCTTCGGCAAAGCTGGTCACCGGAAAGACCACATCGGCGAGTTGCGCCGTCTCAGTCAGGAACATCTCTTGAACAACCAGAAAGTCCAGCTTGCCGAGTTGTGATTTGACAAGCGCGATATTTTCGTCGGCTTTGAAGACCACATCTTCGCCGGCGATGTAGAGCGCCTTAATCCCGTCGCCAGCAGCGTTGAGCATCGCCCGTGCCGACATCCCCCCTTTATAGCCGGCATCCATTCCCATCAACCCAGAACCCAGCGTGTTCGAATAACGCACGAGCGGCACGAAGGAGAATTTGGCTTCGCTGCGCACCGGCATCGAGCCAATCTTCAGTGTCGGATGTTCGACGATGTAGGTGTAGGGATTCTCGTTGATTGAAGGCTTCTGGGTTGAGTTGGACGATTTGATCTCGCGTTGCAGCGCGTCAATGTATGCCTTCCTGGCATTGTCTGCGTCTTCGGCGCTTGGCGCGGGCAGCGTCTCTTCCAACAGCGCCAAAGATTCCAGCGCCGCAGCGCGCAGTTCATCGCCGAAGACGACGACGACCTTGCTGCTCTCCTGAATCGCCTGGCGAATAGCTAACAAATCACCCGCGTTCGCGCCCATCGCATCAGCGGCGTCGTTGATCTTTGCTTCGTCAAGTAATGCTTGAACAATCGCGCCTTCGCTGCCCTCGCGCACGCGCACGGCGATGTTGGCCTGCCGCTCCAACCGCGAAGCCACAGAGTTGATGACAATCAGCCGCGCGGCCTTCTGGCGCACGGCCCAGCGAATCGAGAAGGCCGTCAGCGGATTCTCTTCGTTCGGGTCGGAGCCGACGAGCAAGATCGTCTCTGCGTTTTGAATGTGTTCCTGCGTGGCAATGGTGGGGCAGCCATACCGGAAGAACGAAGTCAGATCAATTTCGTCGTCATCGTGAAAATGCTCGGCGTGCCCGGTTTCAAGCGCTTCGTCGGCAAACTTGCGCAGTGCGTATTGATCTTCATTCAGCAAACGCGCGGCGCTAATAACGCCAATGCTTTGCCCGCCGCTTTCCGCCTTGATCTCACGCAGACGTTTGGCGACGAAACTCAATGCTTCGTCCCAGGTCGTGGGAACCAAATGCTCTCCGCGGCGAACCATCGGGCGATCCACACGATCACCGCTGTGAACGAAATCCACCGTGTAACGACCGAGCGCGCAAAGGAAATCGTGATTGATGCCGCCCGCCGTACGCCCGCGTCCATCGCGTGCCACGGCGCGAATCAGCTTCTCGCTGCGCGTCCCTGCCAGAATCGAACAGCCGTCCGAACAGAAATTGCAGACCGTCGGCGTCTGCTTCAAATCCCAAGGCCGCGCCACGTATTTGTAAGGCACGTGCAGCAGCGTACCGGTCGGACAGACGTCCACGCAGTTGCCGCAATCGGAACATTCCACCCAACCCGAAAACGCGCTGATGAGCGTAGCCGCGCCGCGATTGACAGTGGTGATAGCGAATTCGTCCATCCATTCTTCGCAGACGCGCGTACAGCGTTTGCAGGTCACGCAGCGTTGCGGATCGTTGTAGA
This sequence comes from Blastocatellia bacterium, assembly GCA_039922135.1. Taxonomy (GTDB): domain Bacteria; phylum Acidobacteriota; class Blastocatellia; order RBC074; family RBC074; genus RBC074. The sequence continues at coordinate 549 of JBDSAM010000536.1, read as the reverse complement.
TGAAGGGCGAAATCTGGCGTTCCAGGAAGTTTTCTTTGTCTTCATACTGCGAACGGGTGCGGTCTTCGCCAAAGCCATAGGTCTGATCTTGCAATTCGCATTCGCCCGCGCGATCGCACACAGGGCAATCCACGGGATGGTTCGAGAGCAGGAATTCGATCATCGCCGCGCGGACTTCCTCGACCTCTTTCGATTCGGTGGTGACAACCATTCCGTCCGTCACTGGCATGGTGCAAGCAGTTTGCAGTTTGGGAATCTTGGGATTGTCCACGCGCACGACGCACATCCGGCACGAAGCCTGCGGCGTCAATCCACGATGGTGGCAGAAGCGCGGCAGGTAGACGCCGTTCATCTCGCACGCTTCAATAAGCAACTCGCCTTTCGGCGCGGACACTTCCTGCCCATTGATTGTTAGCTTAACTGTTTCCATAAAGTTTAACTGTCAGTTCCGCAAACTTCTGACGCCAGTCTCTTCCCGCTCGATGAAGATGCGGGCGGCAACCATCTGGGCGATATAGCCTGTGGCTCCGGTGAGGACAAAGCAGTGCT
>JBDSAM010000535.1:0-2819 GCA_039922135.1 Blastocatellia bacterium | reverse complement strand
AAGTAAAATCGGTGAGAGCTTCTAGGTTATCAAGTTCTAGTTTATGCCCATTACTATTGTCACCGTTGACCAGAAAGAACCAGTTGCCGCCCCAGGCGATGTCGCCCATAACTGCGCCATGATCGGGCACTTCGACCGCGACGTTCGCCGCCAAACGATAGCTGGGCACGTTGGCCACGCTGACGCAGTTGTTTTCATCCAGCGTCGCTTCCACCGTGCCGACGGCCGTTTCGATCCGATGCGTGCCCAGCCCGATGCGGTTCAAGTAGGCCAGCGTCACCATCAACCCGATCGTGCCGTGGCCGCACATGCCCAAATAGCCAACGTTGTTGAAATAGATTACGCCCGCCGCGCACGATGGGTCTGCGGGTTCGCACAGCAACGCGCCCACCACGGCGTCATTGCCGCGCGGCTCATTCACCACTGCTGAGCGAAAATGATCGAATTCGTTTTTGAGGCGTTCCAGCCGCTCAACGATTGATCCACTGCCTAGATCAGGGCCTCCGCTGACCACCACGCGAGTCGGCTCGCCACCCGTGTGAGAATCAATGACTCGTACGCGCTTTATCTGTTGGTTTGCCATGTCAGGTTTTCTCCCAGTGCTAGTTTCAGGTTCGTCAAAGGCCGTGCATAAATTGAGCCGATGAAGCCTTTGGGGTGCGAGGATTTCTTCTCACCTTGGTAGTCTCTCGAATCCGTTGAGTCCTGTCAGATGAAATTTGTATACAATAGCGCCGCAGAAGCGTCAATAAATCCAGGAGAAAGCGATTGCTCCAATGGCCTACTCACAGCAGGCTTCCATAAGGGCACAGTTCGGCAATCGGTGAAGTGTTGATAAGCATTGGTATAAATTTGCTCCTTACAATGATCACAACCATAGAATTTGGCCGTTTCCATTACGCCTCATTGTCAAAGCCTCGCCGGGTGAAGCGAATTGCGCGTATGGTCTTGATGTTTTGCCTTTTTCCGGTTGATTCTCTACATTACGCTCAGTTTCCATATCACAAGTAGGAAGACTGCAGCGCGATCAACGGCGTCATCGGTGTGATACAGACTCTTAAACGAATTCAGCTTAAAATCTAAATTGAAATCATGATCGGCAGAATCATCGGTAATTATCGGGTTACAAGCGAACTTGCGCACGGCGCGATGGGGACAGTCTATCGAGGCCAGCACATGCATTTGCCGCGCGAAATCGTGGTTAAGTCAATTCTGCTCAGTGCGTTTTCGCCGTCGGCGCAGTCGCATCTGAAGGCACGCTTTCGACGCGAAGCATACATTCAATCACAGCTCGACCATCCAAACATTGTCCGCGTATACGAATTCTTCGCCGCTGAAGACAACTACTACCTGGTGATGGAATATGTGCCGGGGATGACTTTGCGCGATCTGCTTTTGCGGCAGGGAGTGCCGACGCCCGCACAGGCTGTCTATTTGTGCAAACAAGCGCTCTCTGCGCTCGATTTTGCGCATAACTTCAGCTACGTGGACGAATCGGACATACGCCATACGGGCATCATCCACCGCGACATCAAACCGGCCAACATCCTGCTCGACAACAAAGGCAAACTGAAGATCACGGACTTCGGCATCGTCAAAGTGCTGGGTGAACAGGGCACCGGCGGCGGGATGACGCAGACGGGCTTTCATCCGGGCACGGTCGAATACATGTCGCCGGAACAGTTGCTGGGCCTGAATATTGATGTGCGGTCGGATTTGTATAGCTTGGGCGTGACGTTTTACGAGATGCTGAGTGGCCGCCTGCCGTTCGAGCGTTCGGCAACCGGTTCGGATTGGGAGGTGCGCAAAGGCCATATCGAGGTAGCGCCGCCGCCCATCCTGGAATATCGGCCAGACCTGCCGCCGACGTTGGCTGCGATCATTATGCGTTCATTGCAGAAAAGTCCAAACGAGCGATTCCAAACAGCGGCGGAGTTCTCGGAAGCGTTGCAAATTCACGACCGCACCATCGGTGCCGAAACGCCAACACGAGGCATGAGCGGCAGGTTGACAAAGCCTATCGCCCCACAGGCGACAGCAATGGATGAGGCGGCGACGCTGATCGCCAAACCATCAGCGGCAAACCAGCTTCCGTCACAATCACCTTCATCTGATCCGACTTCGTGGTCATCCGTTTCGCCCTCCAGTTCGTTATCTTCGCCGCAGAACATTCAGATGGAAGAAGCATTCACGATGCCGATTTCACAAAGCCGCGCGGCCAATTCGTCCAATTCAGCAGATGCCCCCGCTCAGATTGCCGCGCGCAATTCCAACCCGACGAATGAAGAGACGGTGGTGGCGCCACGCCGCAATTCGTCCAAGAGCCGGTTGGGACTGGCAGCGGCTGGGATTGGCCTATTGCTGACCGGAGCAGCGGGTGCTTACTTCCTCTCTAGCGGGCGTGACCAGCGCAATGTGCAAAACGTTGCCGTAAAAATTGATCCAACCGCGACGCCAGCGCTTGCGCCCAGTGTCAGCCCAACAGCCAAGCCGAACCCAACCGTCAAACCGAAGCCTTCGCCAACAGTGCAGGCTGGAGTGGTCGTCAAACCTCCAACGCCGGTTCCTTCCTCAACACCGAAGGCCACAAGCGCGCCCGGTGATCTGCTGCTTCAGGCAAAAGCTCTCGAGGACAGCGATAAGTACGGTGAGGCCATTGCGAAGTATGGCGAGTACCAGCAAACCAATCCTGGCTTTGTTAATGAGGAAAAGGCTGGCAGCAGAATCAACCTTCTTAGCAATGTTCGACGGTTGCTGGCTGAGGCGCAGGCGGATATGCAAGCCGGCCGCTATATCGTTGCCAGAGAGAAATACAAAAA
>JBDSAM010000534.1:0-2740 GCA_039922135.1 Blastocatellia bacterium | reverse complement strand
GCACGCCAATCTGATTGGTGGAACGTCGCGGCAGTGCCATAATCCACCACATCTTGAATCGCCATGACCGGCGAAACTTCAATCATCTTCAATCTTGAAGGAGCACCGTTATTTATGAGCAGTAGCGAGCAACCGCTTTCCGATTCCGTGCAGAAGCACAAAGATTTTCTTTTCCCCGCCGTCACGATGCTTTATCAGCAGCCCATTGCGCTGGAGCGCGGCGAAGGGATGCACGTTTGGGACGAAGCGGGCAACAAATATCTGGACTGTTTCGGCGGCGTGCTGACGACCAGCGTCGGCCACGTCAATCCGCACGTGACTGACGCGATCATTGACCAGGTTAAAAAGATCAGCCACACCTCCACGCTTTATGCCAACGCGCCGCAATCGCAACTGGCCGCGAAGCTGGCCGAAATTTCGCCAGGCAGGCTGGAAAAATCATTCTTCACCAATAGCGGCACCGAGGCCGACGAAACGGCAACGCAGGCAGCCAAGCTTTATACCGGGCGGCAGGAGATTATTACCCTGCGCCACGGCTACAGCGGACGTTCGGCAGCAGCGCAAAGCGCAGGCGGCCACAAAAGCTGGAAGGTTCTGCCAACGCAAGTGCCCGGCTATTACCACGCGCCCGCGCCGTACTGTTACCGCTGCCCATTCAAATTGACGTACCCGGAATGTGGCGTGGCTTGCGCCCATGATTTGAAAGAGTTGATCGAGACAGCCACCTCCGGCAACATCGCCGCGTTTATGGCCGAACCCATCCTGGGCGTCGGCGGATACATCACGCCGCCGAAAGAATATTTCGAGATTGCTGTCGGTATTGTGCGGCAATACGGCGGCGTGTTCATCAGCGACGAAGTGCAGACCGGTTGGGGGCGCACGGGCGACAAATGGTTCGGCATCGAGCATTGGAACGTTGAACCTGAAATCATTACTTCGGCCAAGGGGATGGCCAACGGATCGCCCATCGGCTGGACGATTGCGACGCCGGAAGTCGCCGCCGCCGTCCCGACGCTGACCTTTTCAACTTTCGGCGGCAACCCGGTTACATCACGCGCGGCGTTGGCGACGGTCGAAGTGATTGAAGGCGAAAACCTGCTTCACAATGCGCGAGTCGTCGGCGACCACCTGCGCGAACGACTGATGGGCTTGCAGGAAAAGTATGAAGTCATCGGCGACGTGCGCGGGATGGGTTTGATGCAGGCACTGGAATTCGTCAAAGACCGCAAGACCAAAGAACCGAACCCGCAGGCCGTCGTGAAGGTGTTTGAAGAAACCAAAAAGCGCGGCGTGCTGATCGGCAAAGGCGGCTTGTACGGCAACTGCATCCGCCTGGGCCCACCGCTGATCGCGAGCAAAGATGATATGGACGAGATGGTCACAGCGTTGGATGAAGCTTTAGCGACAGTATGAACTTATCCACAAAGCCACACGAAGATTCACGAAGAAAGACAAAAATTATTTGTGAATCTTCGTGCCCCTTCGTGGACGATTTCGGAGATCGAATTATGCGGACACTAATTAAAAACGGCCACATCGTCACCGCAGTGGATTCCTACATCGCCGACATTCTGATTGACGGCGAAACCGTCGCGATGATCGGCAAAGACTTGGGCAGCGTCGTCGGCCATGTAGACAAAACGATTGACGCCACCGGCAAGCTGGTCATTCCCGGCGGCATTGATCCGCACACGCATATGGATTTGCCGTTTGGCGGAACGGCTTCGTCGGATGATTTTGAAACCGGCACGCGCGCAGCGGCGTTTGGCGGCACGACGACGATTATTGATTTCGCTGTGCAGTACAAAGGCCAAGCCCTGAACGAAGCTTTGGATGTCTGGTTCAGTAAAGCCGAAGGCAAGGCCGCAACCGATTACGGCTTTCATCTGATCTGCACCGATCTGCCGGATGAACGCTTGCCGGAGTTGAAGCAACTAATCAATCAAGGCGTAACCAGCTTCAAGCTGTTTATGGCCTATCCTGGCGTGTTTCTGGTGGACGACGGGACGATCTTTAAGGCGATGACGGAGGCGGGCGAACACGGCGGGCTGATCTGCATGCATGCGGAAAACGGCCTGGTCATTGACGTGTTGGTCAAACGCGCGCTGGCCGCCGGTCACACTGCGCCGAAGTACCACGCGCTGACCAGGCCCACGAAAGCCGAAGCCGAAGGCGTCCATCGGGCCATCGCCATTGCCGAGATGGCCAATTCGCCGGTCTACATCGTCCACCTGAGCTGTTACGACGCGTTGAAAGAAGTTCAAAGCGCGCGCGATCTGGGCTTGCCTGTCTTTGCTGAGACCTGCCCGCAATATTTGCTGCTCGATTACAGCTTCTACGAGAAAGAAGGCTTCGAGGGCGCGAAGTACGTGATGACGCCGCCGCTGCGCGACATCGAAAATCAGGAAAAGCTATGGAAAGGTTTGCGCAGCGACGACCTGCAAGTGATTTCGACCGATCACTGCCCGTTTTGCATGAAAGAGCAGAAAGAACTAGGCCGCGACGATTTCAGCAAAATCCCAAACGGCGGTCCCGGCGTCGAGCACCGCATGAGCTTGATCTACCACCACGGCGTCACCAAGGGGCGAATTGATCTGAACCGATTTGTGGAACTGACTTCGACCGCCGCCGCCAAAATCTTCGGACTGTTTCCCCGCAAAGGCACGATTGCTGTCGGTTCGGACGCCGACATCGTCGTCTTTGATCCAAACCGCGAACAGACGATCAGCGCGGCGACGCA
>JBDSAM010000533.1:0-5042 GCA_039922135.1 Blastocatellia bacterium | reverse complement strand
TCTTCGCGGGGGATACCTGCTTCGATCAATAAGGGTTTGAATCCTTCTTCGGTGGTGTCGGTTTCGATGATGACTTTTCCGTCAACCAGTCGCGCGTGGAAAAGAATACTGTCAACTCGGCGCTTGTTCTCGCGTCCGAAAGCAACCAGGAAAAATTCGCCGGTTTCGTGGTCACAGGCCGAGACAATCTTAATTGGCTGAAGACTGAATTGACCTTGGGCTTCTTCCCTGATCACTCGCGTCAAAATGTCGGCGTAATTCACTGCTTGATCCATTGCACAATTACCTCCTGCGTTTGATCTAAAACGAGCAGATTGATTTTGTTTACTTCAACAACCAAAGTAAATGCCGGTGTTGAGAAAAGGTCAATGTATATATCTTCGTTGATCGCCAGAAATAATGTTCGATCTGGCTGCGCTTCATCAAGCGCCAATTTATAAAGTTGCAGTTGCCCAATCGTCTTTTCCAAAACACTGGTAGTCGAATCGGCGTCAAAATCTTTGATCTCGACTGCAATCCTTTGGCCCTCTTTTTCAGCGGCCAGCACCTTTTCAGCGCCCAAGTCGGCTTCTAACTTCAGCCCTCTCAATTCCAAGCGCAGAGGGTCGTGCGTGATCGTCCACCCCTCTTTCTCCAACGCTCTTCTTACAGGGTAATGCAGGCCATCTCGCCTCGACATACGTTCCTCCTCGCCAGCAATCGCGCACTACTCATACCGCAACGCCTCGATCGGATCGAGTCGTGCCGCCTTCCACGCGGGCCACAATCCGAATCCAACGCCCAAGCCAACTGAAACGCAGAAGCCGACCACTGGTGCCCACAGCGGCACGAACGTCGGCATGACCAGCTTGATGATTTCGGCCAAGCCCCAGCCGATCAGAATTCCGACGATACCGCCCAAGCCCGTCAACGTTGCAGCTTCGACCAGAAATTGCAGGACGATGTCGCGGCGGCGCGCGCCAATGGCTTTTCGCACGCCGATCTCTTTAGTTCGCTCAGTCACCGAAACCAGCATGATGTTCATCACGCCAATGCCGCCAATCAGCAAGCCTACGGATGAAATCGCGACCATCAGCAGGAAGACGCCGCCGGTGATAGCCTGGAACTGTTGGATAATGCCTTCGGACGATTGCACGCCGAAATTGTCTTTCTGGTTGTAGCCGACCTTGCGCCGTTTGCGCAGCACCTGGCGAATTTCGTCTATCGCTTGATCGGTCTTGCCAGCCACAGCCTGCGCCAAGACAAAGTTCTCTTTGATGTTCGGATAAATCTTCCGAATCGTTTCATACGGCAGATAGACCGCTTTGTTTTCGTTGCCGGGGTCTTCGGCGGGGGTAATGAACGTTTCGCGTTTTTTCAGCACGCCAATCACGCGGTAATTGCGCCCGTTGATCATGATCTCTTTGTCCAGGGCGTTGACGGTCGGGAACAAGGTGTTGGCTACATCACGCCCGATTACGCAGACATCCGCGCGTCTGGCGTCTTCGCCTTCGGTGAAAAAGCGCCCTTCGGTAATTTCTGCAGTGCCCATACGAAAGTACGAAGTCAGCGTTCCCTGCACCGTCGCATTGACCATTTCGGTTTCCTGATAGCGAATCTTGACGCGTTCAGCCATCGGCCCCTGAATGAAATCCACCGGCGACAAAAATATTGCAACGTCCTGAACCGAAGGACACTCTTCTTTGATCGCCATCGCATCCTCGTAGGTAATCGGCTTGCGCATGCGGTCTTCCGCCGATAGATCGAAGTTAAAGCCGGGATCGAACTTGAAGATGTAGAGCGAATTCGTCCCGTAGGATTCAATCTCTTTGGAGACCTGCGCATCAATGCCCGACACAAAAGCGGCAATCACAATCACCGTCATCGTCCCAATGACAACTCCAAGAATCGTCAGGAACGACCGCAGCTTATGCTCCCACAGCGTGTCGAACGCCATCCAGATGTTTTCGCGTAAATCGTGTCGAGCCATAAATCAACCTTCAAAATTCATCGCAGCCAGAATATCTTCCTGCTCAAGATCGCCGTAATCAGCCAGAATTTCGTCAACAGTCATCCCCGCTACCAAGAGTTCTCTGATCAATGCGACCGGATAACGCAGGCCGCGAATCACCGGTTTGCCGTGGCAGATTTCTGGATCAATCGTGATGCGTGATTTAAGCGTCCCTTCGCTACTCATCATCCAGGTTCTCCTTCATCCATGTAGCAATTCCCTTTTCGGCATCCTGAAAAGCATCGTCAATGGTTCGATAGCTTTCTTTCCCTTCCCAAACAGCCCCGCCTTCATCAAGCGCCCAGATGAAAGGAGCTGGCCCATCAAGCTGTCCTACTTCAATCCAGCCATATTCTTCGATCCATCTCGCTAGATGTGGATATTTATGCTCGAAATCGCTTTCTGCCATTTTGCCTCCTTGTTCAGTCTGCCCGCATGGCCTTGATCGGATCAAGGCTTGCCGCGCGCCACGCCGGATAAATCCCCGCGACGATGCCGACTCCACCTGATACCAGCAAGGCCACGGCCACGGCCATCATCGGCAGCGAAGTCGGAATCGGTGTGAAGGTCGAAACCAGCTTGCCCAGGCCCCACGCGATGCCGACGCCGATGGCACCTCCAGCCAACGCCTGAATTGTGGATTCGACCAGGAACTGGCGCATGATGTCTTTGCGGCGCGCGCCCAAACTTTTGCGGATGCCGATCTCTTTAGTTCGTTCTGTCACCGAAACCAGCATGATGTTCATAATGACGATCGCGCCCACGACCAGCGCAATCGAAGTCACGCCGATGGCGACGATTTGAATAGTGCCGAAGATTTGTTCGCGCAGGTTGTTGACGGCGCTGGGCGTGATGATGCCGAAGTTGTCTTTCGTGTTTGGCGACAGCTTGCGGCGCGTGCGCATGATGACGCGAGCTTCATCAATCGCGGCTTCGTAATCCTTGGCATCAGTCGAAGTCACGAACAATTGAATTGAGCGGCGCGCGCCGTATATATTCAGAAAGGTCGTCATCGGGACTGAAACGAATTTGTCGCGCGATTGGCCGAAGACCGAGCCGATGACTTTGGCCACGCCGATGATTGCAAAGGGACGCCCATCCAGTTTGATCTTTTGGCCGATGGCATTAGTTGTCGGGAAGAACTTTTCCGCCACGTCCGCTCCAACGAAGCAAACCAATTGCCCGCTCGCTTCTTCGGTCGGCGTGAAGGAGCGGCCTTCGGCGATCTCTTTGTTTTGAATCTCAACCATGTTGGCGGTGATGGCGACCAGGCTGACGCCCTTCAGGTTCTGCTTGCCATAGGTCACATCGCACTGATCCTGCTCCTGCGCGCCAGCGTCCTTGATTGTGCTGACTCCGGCGCGTGCGCGCAATGCTGCCAGATCGTCCATCGTCACGTCCTTGTTGTGCTTGCGCGCCTGTTCGTAGGCATCGAGGCTGGCAAAATCTTCAATCGAAAACTTCTGGACGCTGAAGGCATTGGTACCGATGTTGGCAATCTTTTCGTCCACGTATTTGTTGAAGCCTTCGATCAACGAAACGACGACGATCACCGTCGCCACGCCGAAGATCACGCCAAGCAGCGTCAGAAACGACCGGAGTTTGTGGGAATGAATCGCATCAATGGCCAGCTTGATTGCTTCGATGAAGTGCATAGTTTTCTCAGGTGTAATTCCAGTCAAGCTACGACTGGAACTCAGTGAAGGTTCGCAGGCGGGAAGCTGGGAGGATTTCCTGGCGGGAAGATTCTATTTGATTGAAGCTGCCGCCGCACTAGCGTTCGTAGTTCCGCCTTCAGGCGGCTGGCTTCGTTTACAAACCCAGCCGCCTGAAGGCGGAACTACGAACATCACATTCACTGGGCAGCATGCACTGGCTGAGGGGAACGCATATAAGCTCGAATGCCATAGATCAACAACAAGCCAACCAGCAGATAGATGACCGAATTCATGCTGATGCAGGCGCTCATGCCGTAACGTTTGCTGGCCGCAGCGATGACCGTTGGGGCCAGCGCGCCACCCAGCCAGCCAATGGAATTCATCAACCCCAAGGCCGTTGCGCGCCGTTCGGGTTTGACCACGTCGTATAGCGAAGCCCAGATATTGGCGTCGTAGATTCCCTTGAAAAAACCGAAGCCGATCATCGCCCCGATCAGCACAGGCATCGAAAGCGTCCAGCCGGTCAGAAAAATGAAGGTTGCGCCGCACATCAATCCCAGCGCCTGCGTCATCATTCGCCCACCCATATACTTTCGCACCAATCGGTCTGCCAGAATGCCGCCTGCCAGCACGCCCAGCATCGAAGCTATCTGCTGATAGACGGTGCCACTTAAGCCCGCCATCGAAAGGCTGAGGTTGAATTTGCGAAGCAGGAATGTAGGCATCCACGTCAAAAAGATCGAAGCGACGAAGTTGGCCCCGACAAAAACCAGCATCAGAATTCGCACCATCGGATTCGAAAATATTTCCACGATGTCCGCCCACAAACCTTTCTGCCGCCAGTCCAGCGTGGCGTGCGCCTGAGTGGCGTTTGCCTGATCGGCATCTGTATGACCGGCTTCGCCAGCTCCACGGTCAGAAGCCGCCCGGCGCGGCGGCTCTTTCAGCGCGGCCAGCAGCACGATGCCCAGCAGCACACCCAGCGATCCGAACAGGACAAAGCTGGAACGCCAGGTGTAATGCTCTGCCATGTAACCCGACACCGCCCCGCCCGCAATTGTCCCGGCGTAGACGCTGGATTGATGAATGCCCATCGCGCGCGATTTCGTCCCCGCCGTGTCGTGGTAATCGGCGATCAGCGCCATCGAAGCCGGGAAGTAGAACGCTTCACCAAACCCTTCCAGCGCGCGCACTAACAGCAGATGCCGGTAATCGGTAGCCAACGCCGTCCCCAATGTCACCACCGACCAGAAAACTAGACCGCCGATAATCAGAAACTTGCGGCTCAGCCGGTCGCCGATGATCCCGGCCAATGGCCCCGCCAGCGCATAGACATACATAAATGCCGCGCCGACCCAACTCAACTGCCAGTCGGTCAGCCCCATCTCTTTTTG